>NZ_RQEY01000012.1:0-300000 GCF_004770105.1 Leptospira andrefontaineae
AGCGGGTTTATATTCCGATACAAAGTGCAAAGAAACTAAGTAAAACCACTGCGGCTAACTATCGGCTCTGACGCTTCGCTTCGAGATCGCTGCGCGACTCTCGCTTGGGCTACGCCACATTTCGCTTTGTCACTCGCCTTGCGGTGGCAAGTCTCGCGCCAAGTGCTTCGTACTCGCGAAACGTCGTCAAGCCTTGGTCGTTATCCGCAATCGCCAAAAGGATATTAATAAAAAAATTACGGTGATTAGGTTTAGCTGCATTTTCGCTGTTACAGAATTGGAACTGTTTTGATGCCCATCTGATTTAGTGAATTAAGCTCTGGATAAAATTTTCGTAGTCGTAGTATTTTATCGATGTTAGTGCCTTAAATTGTATTTTAGATTTTTTTTGATGAAGCTGTAGGTGCTTGATTATAACTTTTGCCTTGAGGTTAGTTTTGCCCGTAATTATAGCAGGGTAGCGGCAATTTAAGTTGATTCCTGCGTAATCAGGCGACTTCGGATAACTATCGGTGCTTCCGCGGCGCTGCGGGATTGCTACGCAACCCTTGCTTGGCCTTCGGCACATTTGCTTCTGTCACTTCGTTTGCATCAGCAAACTCGTGCCATCGCAAACGTCGGAACACCTTGGTCGTTAGACGTCATGCCATTCAAATTTACTTTGGTATAAATATATGAACGAAAAACTGTTAGAGCAATTGCTATTAGTTGGTTTTGGATCAATTATTAGCTTAATGGTGACATTTATTAATAATATAAGTAATAATAATCGTTTGAAGTTACAATATTCTTTCGAAGAAAAGAAAGAGAAGAAAAAATCTATACAAGCTCATTATGAGGAATTATATCTTCAATCAAGTAAATACTTGAACGGATTAAATAGTAGTTTTTTTGTCTATTATTCTCTTCTTCAAAATAAAATTACTTATGACCAAGCAAATGACGAAATAATAAGGGAATTATCCGAAGCTAAATATGATCCTCATAAGGTCCAAATGCTATTGAGATTATATTTCCCAGAGCTTCTTGAATCATTTGAGAAAGTTATGCGGGCTCGTGATGAAATTAATGAACTCCTTGTTCAGCATAAGCTGGAGTATAGATCTGGAAGAGTCGATGGATCGAAATATCTCGACTCATTCACTGCAATGCATGATTTCCTAGATCAAGAGATTGATTCGTATTTATCTGCAATTATAGCTAATAAGAGAGTAATACTTTAATTGCTTTTGTTATTATAATGGCACGCCGTCTAACTATCGGCTTATCGCTGCGCTTCGGGGATCGCTTTCGCGACCCACTCGCTTGGCCTTCGGCACATTGGCTTCAGGCACGATCTTTTGCTATTGCAAAAGATCGTGCCTGACTCTAACGTCTCCTTCGGAGACTCAGAGACGCCAACGTCGATAACCCTTGGTCGTTAGGCGAAATGTGGGGCAAAATTTCACTTTATAAGAACTTCTATTTCATATCGATAGCTTTTAGTTTTGAGATTATTTTAGTGAATTTTGCAATATTTCGGCTAAAATCTTTGTATTGACATTAGGCACACGTCTAATATCCTAGATAGGTGATCTTTGATTGGGATAATCAGAAGAACGAAACTCTAAAAACTGAGCGAAATATAAGCTTTGAAAGGGTAGTTGTTGAGATTGAATCAGGGTCAATCTTAGATATCTTAAAGCATCCGAATATGAAGAAATATCCTAATCAAATCATCATAATTGTAGAAATTGATAGTTATGCTTGGGTGGTTCCTACAATTGAAAATAAGGATACTTTTTTCTTTAAAACAGCATACCCATCAAGGAAATACACTAGTATATATCTGCCGGAGGCAAATTTATGAAATATAAACTTAGCCAAGAAGAGAAAGATTTGGAATCTTCTATCGAGCGAAATGAATGGAAACCGGTTGATAATAAAGCTCAATATTTAAAAAAATTCAAATCGGCTGCGAAGAATACTCTATTGAAAGATAAGAGAATGAATATCAGGATAGCAGGCAAAGATATTCAATTATTGAAAACCAAAGCATTGGAAGTTGGGATTCCTTATCAGACTTTAGTTTCGAGTATATTGCATCAGTATGTAACCGGTAAATTGACAGAACGGTAACTATCAAGCCCCACACTTCGCCTAACTATCGGCTCTGACGCTTCGCTTCGAGATTGCTACGCAACTCGCGCTCGGCCTTCGGCACATTTCGCTTTGTCACTCGCCTTGCAGTGGCAAGTCTCGGGCCAAGTGCTTACGCACTCGCGAAACGTCGCCAAGCCTTGGTCGTTAGCCGCCATTTTTAAAAATTGTCTGTTATTTTCTTTTATTGGATATGGTATATAGGAAGTCTGAGAATTCTTCCGTATTTTATTAAGTTTGACTTGCTAGATGAATATTCCGGAAAAAATCCCATTTCTATCCATTTTAATTTTTGTAACTACTCTTTACGGGTCTTATAAGGGTATTGTATCTAATAAATTTATAGATAAATATCTACTCAGTTCTGAAGGAGTCCTTTTTCGAAAGCAATATTATAGAATTATAAGCTCTGCCTTTGTCCACGCAGACTGGCCTCATTTAATTTTCAATATGGCCTCCTTTGCATTGTTCGCTTTCGACTTTGAAAAAGAACAAGGAATTTTGAAACTTTTATTGGTATATTTCAGTTCAGTAATTGGTGGATCAATATTCGGACTAATAAATAATCAAAGAAACCCTGATTATCAAGCCGTAGGTGCCTCTGGTGGGATTTCTGGATTAGTTTTTGCTTCAATTTTGTCTTCCAGTCCATTCTCAATTATTTTATACATACCGTTAGCGATTGAAATACCAGACTGGGTATATGCTTATCTTTTTCTTAGCATCTCTTATATAGGTATGCAAATGAAAAAAGGGAATATTGGTCACGATGCTCACCTTGGGGGAGCAATAGTTGGAATTATTTTCATTACTCTTCTAAGTTATGAAAATGTAGGACAAAGATACTTACTCGCTTTAGGCTTAAGTGGATTTAACATCTTATTAATTTGCCATTATTTTTATAGAAAAGGTTTCAATGGTTTCGATATTGGTAGGATCTTTAAAAAAATTAAAGAGCGTCGAATTTCAGTACGACAAGAAGCCATTGTATTAGATTTAGATAAAATACTAGATCAGGTATACAAACATGGCCAAGAAAGTTTATCTGAACGAGATAGGCGCCGCTTGGAAGAAATATCTAAAGAAATCTAGTTTCTTTAATAAAATAAAAACGGCGGCTAACTATCGGCTCTGACGCTGCGCTTCGAGATTGCTACGCAACTCTCGCTTGGCCTTCGGCACATTTCGCTTTGTCACTCGTCTTGCATTAGCAAGCCTCGCGCCAAGTGCTTGCGCACATGCGAAACGTCGTCAAGCCTTGGTCGTTAGGCGCAATATCGCGATTTTGTATTTTTGAATTTAGTAAGCGTTAATCAGACCATAAAATGAGAGTGGAATTTGATTTTAGGTCAGGCCGCTTTTCACCCTTTTCTTGCCTTATATGGTAAACTGAAAAGCTCTACAGAATGTTTGAATCCATCAGAACTACTTGATATATCTTCCGTTGGATCCTGCGAAAAGGGTTCGCTACTTTATATTCTGAAAGTGAATTGGTCAGTAATTGACTTTTACTTTATTAGATGATTTTACAGAGTAGGACTTGGGTGCAGTGTGTTAGGAGCGATACTGCGCCTAACTATCGGTGCTTCCGCTCCGCTCGGAGTTCGCTTGCGCGACTCACTCGCTCGGGCTACGCCACATTTGCTTCAGTCACTTCGTTTGCATGCGCAAACTCGTGCCATTGCAAACGTCGGAACACCTTGGTCGTTAGGCGTAATAGCCAAAGAAAATGGACTATGAAAAAAATCTTTAGGAATGTTATCACCTTAAGTTTGTTTTTGGCATTCGCAAACTGCGCAGCAAATGTAATAACATTATCTAATAGTAAAAGCGTTATATCGCCAAGGACTGGAAAGTTTAAGATTTTATATGATACAGATGACATTAAAGCTGAATTTTTAGCTAAAGTTGTATTATATAAATTGAAGAAAATGGGTTTTAAAGAAGAAAATCGAGAGCCTGATTTTATAGTCTATGTAGCTTATACAGTGCGTCCTTCGGTGAAAGAAAATTATTCGCACCATAGTACAAATACAGGGCCCCTAATAAAATATTTGAAAATTGTTTTTGGCGATAAAAAAAAGAAACTTTTATGGGAAGGGGAGAGCTTTGAAGAGAGCAGTTGCCCGAATATAATAATTACTTCACCGGAATTAGTAACTGAAATCTTTCAATTTTACCCGCAAGATTTCTCAAATAAGGAAACAATCCATTCAAGGTCTAATGTCGAGACGACTGAAATAAGAAATGCTTTTCCAGAAGAGAATTGGGCTTGCGATTAGTCTGAGCATTGGCTACTACGCCTAACTATCGGCTCTGACGCTTCGCTTCGAGATGCTTCGCACTCTCGCTTGGCCTCCGGCACGTTTCGCTTTGTCACTCGCCTTGCGGGGCAAGTCTCGTGCCAAGTCCTTACGGACTTGCGAAACGTCGTCAAGCCTTGGTCGTTATGCGAAATAACCATGAAATTGATTTTTTAATCATGGATTTTTTTCGTTGAATGCAATTATAAGATTAAAAAAGACAGTATGGAAATTATTATTGAGATTATAGTTGAGGTATTTGTTGAAACAGTAGGTAACTTAATTGCCCAAAGTATAATGCGATCGTTGAGAGGATCGAAATTCGCTGAATCTTTCTTTTCTGCAATTGGATACATTATTCTCGGGTCAATAGTCGGTTATGCGAGTATGTTAGCATTTCCGAAAATTCTGCTTAAAAATCCGCATTTACAAATCGCAAATTTATTGGCGGTGCCGATCATAGTTGCGCTTACAATTTGCTTTTTAGGAAATTGGCGTAAGAAACTTGCTATTCTTAGGATTGAATTCGAGACGTTTATATTTGCATATTTATTTGCATTTACTGTTTCTTTCGTTCGGTATTCCTTTCTGAATGCGGAACATCCATTTTGGTAGAATCGCCATAATTCTTAATATACATGGTTACTTCGCATAACTTTCGCCTCAGCCGCTGCGCTTCGGGCTGCTTCGCACCCTCGCTCCGGCCTTACGGCACATTCGCTTCCGTCACTCACTTGCTTACGCAAGTTCGTGCCGTCGCGAACGTCGGCTAGGCTTGGTCGTTATGCGAAATTGGGCAAAAACTTCCCTTTAAAAGCAAAATATAGGAATATATCCGATTGACAGATATATCTGTTTCGCAAATATATGGATAAATGATTAAATCTTTCGGAGATAAAGAAACTGAAAGGATTTTCCATCAAGAATTCTCAAAGAAAATACCTCCGGAGATACAGAGTAGGGCTTTAATCAAACTTCTCATCTTGGAAAATGCCGAAAAAGAAGAAGATCTAAAAAGTCCGCCAGCTAATAGATTTGAACATTTAAAAGGTAACTTACGGAATTATTGTTCTATCAGGATAAATGACCAGTGGAGAATTACATTTAAATTCTCTGATGGAAATTGCTTTGATGTGTCTATAGTTGATTACCATTGAGGAGACTTATTATGAAAACGAAGAGAATTCCAACACCAACAGTCTCTCAAATCCTTAGAGAGGAGTTTTTGGGTCCACTTGAGGTAACACCATATAGACTTGCAAAAGAACTACATGTTTCGACTTCTACAGTGTTGGAAATTTTACATGATAAGCGTAAAATCACAGTAGATATGTCATTGAGATTAGCTAAGTTTTTCGGTATGTCCGATAAATTTTGGATAAATCTTCAAAATGATTTGGAAATAAGGAAACAGAAAGAAAAGCTAAAGCTTAAATTGGATAGTATTCAAACACTCCCAAGAACGGGCTGAGTTCATTGCCCAACTTCGCATAACTATCGGCTCTGACGCTTCGCTTCGAGATGCTACGCACTCTCGCTCGGCCTTCGGCACATTTTGTTTCCGTCATTCCGCTTGCATGCGCAAGCTCATGCCGTCGCAAAACGTCGTCAAGCCTTGGTCGTTAGACGACATTTTTAATATCTATGCTTTGAAAGAATAGATATATTACTGAATTTGAATAGGAGAGGGCAATCTTTTGACTGTTATAGATAAAATAAGAAATAGTAATTATTAAAGCCGAGAGATATGATGACTTTGCAGAAACTACCTATCGCTAACTGTTCTATTAATTGTCCTTTTTGCAATTTACCTGGTATTGAGATTAAAATGTTTGAAAGCGGAATGGGCGGCGACTTTCAAACACTGCATGGTAAAAGTACCGGAACTTATTATAGAATAGATTTAACTCAAATAGATTATTTGAATCTTTCTCTTCAGTCTTGTTTAGATAAAGTGTATTCCAGGGAGAAAGGGGAAGTAAATGTTGAGCAAATACCCCAAAAGTTGCATTGTAAAATATGTAAGAAGGACTCAAGCTTCACAATTGAAATGTCTATAAGTTTTAACAACGATGAATTTATCAATGTTATGGTGCTTCCTTAATTTATTTTGCTCCAAGTAGCCATTTACTTTATAGATGAATAAAAACGTCGTCTAACTATCGGTGCTTCCGCTGCGCCTCGGGATCGCTTCGCGACCCTTGCTTGGGCTACGCCACATTTGCTTCTGTCACTTCGTTTGCAGAGCAAACTCGCGCCATTGCAAACGTCGGAACACCTTGGTCGTTAGGCGCCATAACGCTTGAATTGAATGCCGGACATCCTTGTCCGGCTTGCTTTTGGAAATTCACTTCCAGGAAAGATCAATTTTTTTATGCTTCGAGGCGCATTCTGCTAAATATAAATTAATTAGATTTTGATAAGGAATACCAGTTTTATCTGATAATCCTTTGAAATAGCCTATTGTATCAACATCAACTCTGATAGTAATAGGCTTTTTAAGTTTCTTTAAGTAAGGGTTTTTCTTTGATTTTGAAAAATCATATTCTTTTCTCATAAAAATGCCTCGTATTGTTTAGATTCAGATTTAGTAGCTTTTCGTGCAGAAATAATTCGAATGGTGTCTTTTGAAGATCTGTAGCAATGGGAAACCATAAGTAAATTCAGTTTATGACTAAATCCAAGAATGATAAATCTTTCTTCTTTATCAGAATGATCAGGATCATTAATAATCCTAGCATTTTCATCGTAAAATACTGATTTTGCTTCTTCAAAAGAAATGCCATGTTTCTTTTTATTAGAAGAGTTTTTAGCGGAATCCCATTCGAAGTCGATTGACGACATATGTATGGTAGCAATATACTATACATATATTTGTAGTCAACGTGAATTTTAAAGAAAATTAGGAGAAAGGGGATCCTCAGAGCGCCATCCGTGGCGCAGTGGCGCGTTACAGGCGTCTAACTATCGGCTCTGACGCTTCGCTTCGAGATGCTTACGCACTCTCGCTCGGGCTACGCCACATTTCGCTTTGTCACTCGCCTTGCGGTGGCAAGTCTCGCGCCAAGTGCTTTGCACTCGCGAAACGTCGTCAAGCCTTGGTCGTTAGGCGTAATTTTTGATACCTTAAACTATGGATAATAATATGAAATGGATACCTATTATTGGTCAATTCGATATTACAGAAACAGGGTTCGTGTTTGCTGGTGGTGAAATGACTTATCTTGGTACTTTGAGAGGTCCGGCGATAGGCAATATTATTTCGGATAAAACATTCAATAATGGTTCCATTGAAGTTGATATTGAATTTGAGAAATTTGATGAGAATTCCGGTGCTGAACTAATTATCGCTTATGATGCTGAAACTAAAGCAATGTTAAACGCAGGGATATTGGGTACAGCGCAATCTCCAGCAACTTTTAATATTCGAGAGTTTAATGGGCAAACTTGGACAATACTTGCACAAAATGGACTAAGCGCTATAAAAAACAAATATTCATATAATGTGAAAGTGAACGTAATCGGTTCTAAAATTAATTTTTCCGTAGATAACGTAAAGGTCTGCCAAGCAACATTAGAAGCACCTTTAGTACCAAGTCAGTTAGGTCTTTGGGCATCGGGGCATGGCAAAGTTACTTTTAAAAATTATAAATTAGATTCTATATCAGCAAAGGCTTTTGTTGTAATGCAATTTTCCGAGCCTTACCAGGAAGTATATAGAGAGGTTATCAAAAACGTTTGCAATGAGTTTAAAATTGAAACGATAAAAGCAGATGAAATTTACAATAATGGCTTAATATTGGATGATATTATAGAAAGTATTGAAGAATCATTCTTAGTCATAGCTGAAATAACAGAGAGAAATCCTAATGTTTTTTATGAACTTGGATATGCTCATGCCTTAAATAAACCAACAATCTTACTTGCTAAGAAAGGAACTGGATTACCATTTGATGTTTCTCCTTATCGAGTTTTATTCTATGAAGATAGTATAGCTGGTAAGTCTCGCTTTGAGGAGGCATTACGTAGACATCTTGTAGCTTTCATGGGCTACACTTTCAGTCAATGATCAAAAACTACGCCTAACTATCGGTGCTTCCGCTCCGCTCGGAGCTCGCTAACGCGACTCACTCGCTCGGGCTACGCCACATTTGCTTCAGTCACTTCGTTTGCATAAGCAAACTCGTGCCATCGCAAACGTCGGAACACCTTGGTCGTTAGGCGCAATATCGCGATTTTGTATTTTTGAATTTAGTAAGCGTTAATCATTTCCTAAAATATGAGTGGAATTTGATTTTAGGTTAGGTCGCTTTTCACCCTTTTCTTGCCTTATATAGTAAACTGAAAGACTCAATCGAATGTTTGAATTTATCAGAACTACTTGGATATATCTTCCGTCGGATCCTGCGAAAAGGGTTCGCTACTTTATATTCTGAAAGGTGAATTAGTCAGTAATTTGGCTTTTACTCTATTAGTTGATTTTTCAGAGTAGGGCTTGGGTGCAATGTGTTAGGAGCGATACTGCTGCCTAACTATCGGTGCTTCCGCTCCGCTCGGAGATCGCTTGCGCGACTCACTCGCTCGGGCTTCGCCACATTTGCTTCAGTTACTTCGTTTGCATAAGCAAACTCGTGCCATCGCGAAACGTCGGAACACCTTGGTCGTTATACGCAAAAGCCCTAAAAATACTCCTTGACTGAGTAATACTATTGTATATACTTTATTGTTACGGGAATTTTTATGATTAAAAAACTTATACAACATGGTAATAGTTCAGCTTTAATAATCGAAAAGCCCATTCTTGAACTTTTAAGTATTACTTCAGAAACTTCGCTAGATATTAAAACTGATGGTAAAAGTTTAATTATAACTCCGCTTGATAAGAGATTAGAAACTTCTTTAAGTAAGATTAACAAAAAGCATAGTAAAACATTGAAGCGCCTTGCTGAATGAGCAATTCTGCCGTTCGATATTTAACTCTCGAAGAAGTTTTATATATTCATGCCAATCAGATAGATGAATATGGAGGATCCCATGGAATTCGGGATATAGGTCTTCTTGAATCTGCCATTGCTCAACCTTTGGGAGGATTTGGAGACCAGGAATTTCATAAAGAACTCCTGGATAAAGCGTCTGCTTATTTATTCTATCTTTGTAAAAATCATCCATTTAATGATGGGAATAAGCGAGTCGCGCTAGCGGTATCTTTAGTCTTTTTAGATTTGAATGAAATAGAATTGAATGATCCTGAAGAAACACTCTATAACTTAACCATTGGTGTAGCTTCGGGTGGTATCCCTATGGAAAGTATAGCACAGGAACTGAGAAAGTTAATTATTTAAACTTTATCGTTTAGCAGGGCTTCAGCGTCTAACTATCGGCTCTGACGCATCGCTTCGGAATGCTACGCATCCTCGCTTGGCCTTCGGCACATTTCGCTTTGTCACTCGTCTTGCGAAGCAAGCCTCGCGCCAAGTGCTTCGCTCTCGCGAAACGTCGTCAAGCCTTGGTCGTTAGTCGCCATAAAGGATATACCTTTTTTGGACTCAATAAATAAATTAGATAAAAGATTCGATTTATTGCTTGGAGCAACTATTCCAATTTACACTCGAGAAAAGGGCGCTCCAATACCTGCTGCATCGAGTATATTAATAAAATACAGAGATTCATTAATTTTAGTATCATGCTCTCATGTTTTTCGAGAAAATAAGCTATATTTTGTTCCATCATTCGATTCAGAATATTATATCAAAAAAGAATCATTACTTCATTTATCAGACTCTAACATCGAGCCGGGATCCGAAAAGGATACATTTGATACTTCTATTTTGCCAATTCCCCAAGGAGACGAGTTCGCCTTCAATGAATATAGATTTCTAACGCTGAACGATATATATTTACTAGATAAATTAGTAAAAAGCGAATATTTAATATTTGGGTATCCTATAAATTCTAATGAAGTTGATCGTAAAAATAAGGAAGCCGAAGCGGAGGCTTTAATTTATCATATTAAATCACATGATAGAAAAAATATTTACTCTTTGGCAGGCCTCAATAAGACATACAACATTGCTTTAAAATATAACAATAGAGAAATTCGCAATAATTCCTCTATGGCATTTGTTCCTAAGCCATTTGGGATTTCTGGATCTGGGTTATGGATTCCGATTATCGATAAAGGGAATATTCGCTATAAGCTGTTTGGAATAAATGTTGGAGGAGATTTAAGCTACAGTCTTGCTTACTCTACATATTTTTTCGATGTAATTGAACGAATAAAAAAAATGAAAATGACTAATTGCTTTTGAATAAAACCTTTACGGCGACTAACTATCGGTGCTTCCGCTCCGCTCGGAGATCGTTTACGCGACTCACTCGCTCGGGCTACGCCACATTTGCTTCAGTCACTTCGTTTGCATAAGCAAACTCGTGCCATCGCAAACGTCGGAGCACCTTGGTCGTTATGCGAAATTGCAATTTTATTGTGTGAAAATAAAATATGAATAATAAATTAGCAATTGCCCTTTTAATATTTTTTATTTCCTTTTCTATAAATTCATGGCCAAAGGTTAACCTTTCGAATACTACAGATAATCCGAAGTGGGACTTAGCAGGCCAGCCTTGTACTGTCTTGGTTTTTGATTTTTTAAAGAAGAAATTCGAAATAATTGATGGATGTTCTGATGTTGTTATTTTGATTAGCGGTTCATTCAAAACTATTAAAGAAGAAGTTTTTCTAACCGAAATGGAATTAATTCAGAATCAAGATTTAGATGTTAAAACGAAATTCATATATGAACACTTAAATGACAAAAAATGCCGAATATACCAAATCGATAAAATTTATAATATGTATTGTGGAAAAATAGTTTTTAAGAACCGAAAAGCATTTCTAGACTGAATGTTTTTGATTATGTTGCCAGAAATTTAATAGTTCTTTGGGAATTTTGAATATTCTAATTCTTAAAAAATTCGTAAAGTGACGGCAACTTCGCATAACTATTGGCTCTGACGCTTCGCTTCGAGATCCCTTGCGCGACTCTCGCTTGGCCTGCGGCACATTTGCTTCTGTCACTTCGTTTGCATGAGCAAACTCGTGCCATCGCAAACGTCGTCAAGCCTTGGTCGTTAGACGTCATAACTAAAATTATATTATACGAGGAAAAATGAAAAAGACAAAATTATTAGGAATGCTCTTACTATTATTAGTTTTGCTTCCATCTTGCTTAAAACAGCAACCAATTCAGGAAATTTCAAATATACCATCTGGTCCAATAGTAAGAAAGAGTTTCGCTCTGCAATCGTCAGGAATGAGATATGATTTAATTGCTTCTAAGCCAGAACAAACCTGTGAAAATGATGAAAGCCAGAGTATCTTTCATGGAGAATGTTGTGCTGCTAAAATATATAAAGGAAGCAAGCTTCTTATGACGTTTCAAAATAAAGAAAAATATTGCTTTCTGAATAGCCATCTTTTAGCCATCGACTGGATAAATAAAGATACCTTGGAAATTATAGACTATACCGGAGGAGCTGCCGACTTCATAGAAAGACATTCAGCTTATAATTTCGTGTTATGGAAGATCGATAAATTAGTAGATTATACGACTTATTCTACTCCAGATAATGACGACATAGTTTTTACTGAAATTAAACTGGAAAAAGATAAAATTCAAATTGTTGCAGAATGTAACAAAAAGTCGAAACAGGTCAATTATCGAGTTCGTAAGAATTCTTGGTTTGGTGTAAATGAGAGCGATCTTCCTTTATCGAAAACAAAAGGATGTCCTATTCATGCTATACTCAAATCTGGGACGGTCTCTTTTGCATACAGTGACAACTCATCTGTTTTGCTACCCTATAGATATTATTAGAAATTCGTTTAGATAATCAGTTACGACGTCTAACTATCGGCTATGGCGTTCCGCTTCGCTTCGAGCTTGCTTCGCAACTCTCGCTTGGGCTTTGCCACATTGGCTCAGTCACTCGCCTTGCAGGGCAATTCTCGTGCCTGTCTTCGCTTTGCTCAGCTCGCCAACGTCGATAACCCTTGGTCGTTAGTCGGACATGCGTGCCAAATTTTTCCGTTTAATGAATATTATTAGGAGTGGAGAAGCTGGTAAAATTATTCGAAGAATTCTTAATTAAATACTTGAAAATACGAATAAATATCGTATAATGTATCGTATGAAAGTGACTGCGATATTACCAGATGATTTAATTGCTGAAGTTCAAAAGTATTCTGGAGGTAAGAACATAACTGACTCTCTTCAGAAGGCACTCTCCGAATGGCTAAAACAGGCCAAAATAAGGAATTTAAATGCTAAGCTACATAAATCACCACTTTTGTTCCGGGAAGGCTTTTCCGGGGAAAATATACGAGGTTTGAACCGAAATAGATGATCTTAGTAGATACATCGGTATGGATCGAATTCTTTAGGGGAAATGAACCGTATTTCGGTGAATTGAAAGAGCTAATAGAATCTTCGGAAGTAATAGTTCATGAAGTTGTTTTTGGTGAACTACTCCAAGGATGCAAAAATAAGACTGAAGTATCCTTTATTTTAGAGTATTGGGAAAATCTTAATACCTTAACTTCAGATGGCAGCTTTTTATCAGCAGGTAAACTTTCGTTTGAAAGTAAACGTATCGATAAAGGTATCGGACTAATTGATTCAGTTCTTATTAATGAAGTTAGAAGTAAGAAACTTCGACTTTGGACATTAGATAAAAGGATTCTGAAAGTATTAGATAAGAAAGAAATCTATTCAAATTAGGGCAAGCACGTGGCTAACTGTCTGTGCTTCTGCTCCGCTCGGAGCTCGCTAACGTGACTCACAGCTCGGGCTACGCCACATTTGCTTCAGTCACTTCGTTTGCATTTGCAAACTCGTGCCATCGCAAACGTCGGAACACCTTGGTCGTTAGGCGCAATGGCTTGGCAGCTCCAATTAATTCTTCCTATCTCAGGGTTACTCATGTTAATTGCTATCCTATCGTTCGTCCATAATGGCTTTAATAGAAAATCGAAATGTGGTTTATATTGCCTATTGTTGCTATTCACTTGTTGTGGGCAGGCACGACAGGTGCACAAACAGGAGCCAATAGAGATCTCGATAAATCGAGCAAGAGAGCTAATCTCACAAAGTAATAAAGTCAGTCAGTTAGAAATGCAAGAAATCAAAGCAAAAAGCCCTTCGCGGACCATGTATTATATTATAACAGGTGACTATGCTCAATACTCATTCTCATGGGTCATCGGAAAAAAACGTATAACGCTACATGGCACCGGACACCTTTACGCCTTAGAGGGGGCGAATCTCGATATCTCAAACCTCGAACCTAAATAAGGTTTGTGCTCTCATTCGGTTCTACAACTGCTTTGTTATATGCAGAAATCGAAGGAGAATTCGAGCTGCCAGCAGGCCACTTCGCCTAACTATCGGCTTATCGCTGCGCTTCGGGGATCGCTTACGCGACCCTCTCGCTTGGCCTTCGGCACATTGGCTCAGTCACGCCTTTTGCTGTTGCAAAAGATCGTGCCTGACTCTAACGTCTCCTTCGGAGGCTCAGAGACGCCAACGTCGGATAACCCTTGGTCGTTATGCGAAATAACCTCAAAAATTTCACCATACCTAAATTGAAAATAGTTTGCGGACTTAATTAGTCCTTATAAAAAAACAAAGGCTGAAAATATTACACTTCTTTCTTTTTAGCTTTTGCGTGTCTTTATCTCCGAAGAAGGAAAAGGGATAGTTTCCAACGTAAAATATCAATGCAATAAGATGGATTTGTTCGGTAAGCATTGTAGGAGACATTGATTATATTTCATTTTCGTTAGATGTTACGACAAAAGATAATAAGAGTAATCTTTGAAGATGCGATTTATTTAATAGAGAATAGGCATGGTGTTGAAAGTGTAGAAGGACCATCAGACAAGGATGAATTAAAATATATCGAGCAAACCTGTTTAAATGATATTCTTAGAGATTTAATGAATGCAGTAAATGGAGTCTCTTATAAAACGAGGTCTGATAATTTCTTGGCAATTATTGTGTGTAAAAAAGGAATAAAAGGAGTCGATTTATGTCTAAAATTACACCTTTCCTCATGTTTAATGATCAACTTGAAGCAGCAATAGCGTTCTATACTTCAACGTTCCCTGATTCAGAAATAAAAAACATCGCTCGTACTGGCAATGATGGCCCAATTACCTCAGCGGAATTCGTCATCGGCGGTCAATTTTTTATGGGATACAACGGAGGTTCATATTTCGAGTTTTCAAATGGGTTTTCACTTTTTGTCGACTGCGGGGATCAAGAAGAAGTTGACGAGTATTGGAATAAACTAATCACCGCGGGTGCAAAACCATTACAATGTGGCTGGATTACCGATCAATTCGGTATAACTTGGCAAATCGTACCCAGACGTTTTATGGAACTTATTAACGACCCTAATCATAGAAAAGTCAAAGCTGTAATGGATGCCATGATGAAAATGGTAAAACTTGAGATAGCTATACTCGAAAAGGCTTATCATGAGGCTTAAGTAGTTTCGATATCTAAAGCCTGTCTCATTCGGCCAAAGACAAAGGGACATGGATCCTAAAAAGAATAGAATGAAAGATAATATTCCAACCAATGAGGAAAACAAAAGTATATTATCACTTGGAGCTTTTTTTACACTGATTGCACTCCTTGGAATATTCATTGATATTGTCCTAGGAATCGCTAATGGTAGGAATATCTTAAAGTTACCTCAAACAGCTGTTGAGAGATTTAATGAATTACACTCAAATTGGTTTTTGGGTTTATATAATCTCGATTTATTGAACATAATCGTACAAATACTATTAATACCGTCATACTTTGCATTATTCTTTGCCCAGAGGCAGAAATACTATGCTTTTAGTTTATTTGCCTTCATCCTTTTCATATTTGGAACCAGTATTATGGTGTCAGCTAATGTTGCATTATCGATGTTCGAATTAAGTGAAAAATATTTTAATACCAATAATGACTCTCAGAGGCTATTATATTCAGCAGCTGGCGAGGCATTACTTGCACAGGGGAGCCATGGAAGTCCTGCAATTTTCCTAGGTTTTTTCATACCCACGATAGCAAATTTATTAATGTCAATGGTTATGTTGAAAAGTGGAGTGTTTGGAACATTGAATGCTTGGATAGGTATAGTCGGAAGTGTTTTCATGTTAATTTATATAATTCTGATTAACTTTAATTTTGGCGTTGAAAGCGTAGCAATATTGCTCGCAATGCCAGGAGGATTACTGTTAATGTTATGGATGATACTATATACAATTCGACTATCTAAGTTATCAGTATAAGCGCTTTGTCTTCGTATAATCGTCGGTATTCATGCTCCCTTCGGACTTCACAAAGCCTCGTCATGCCTTGGTCGTGAGACGTAATTATTTAAAAATTATTTAAGAAGAAAAAATGAATAAGACTCTTTTACTAATAGTAATTCTTTTTACATCTTTCTGGAATTTAAAACCGGAGCAGATTAAGTCTTCGGATTTGATGGAAGGGGATATTATATTTCACGAATCAAACTCTGAGCAAGCTAAGGCAATTAAAGCAGCAACTAAATCAAGATACACACACGTTGGAATTATTTTTAAATACGGTAATGATTATAAGGTTCTTGAGGCAGTTGAACCGGTGAGAATTACTCCTTTGTCTTCTTTTATTAAAAGAGGTCAGAAAAATCACTATGTTATCAAACGACTTAAAGATCGTGAAAAGGTATTAACTAATAATAAAATTCAAGAAATGAAACAATATGGAGAATCTCTGTTAGGCCGACATTATGATATATATTTTGGCTGGCAAGATGATCGTATTTACTGCACTGAACTAATCTGGAAATTGTATGATAAATTTACAGGTAAGGAATTAGGTGAGTTGAAAACTTTAAAAGATTTCGACTTATCATCAATTAAAGTGCAGTATTTAATGAAAAAGCGATATGGAAATAATATCCCTTACTCTGAACCGGTAATTTCTCCGGTTGATATGTTCAACTCAAGTGAATTGATTACTATAATCAGTTATAATTAGGCTGCTACGCCTAACTATCAGCTCTGACGCTTCGCTTCGAGATGCTAACACATTCTCACTTAGGTTTGCATTGATTTATATTGAAAGGTTTTGGCTAAGATGAATTATTCTAAACTGACGGGTCCTGTGATTGTATTCAGCGTTTTTCTGAACGTTAATTGTTTCTTCATTGCTCAAAATGAAATCCGCTTTTTGAAAACGGATCCCGAAACCAAAATTATTCATGAAATAACTGATCATTCGATTCAAAATGTTTTTACATATAGTAAACCGCTATTACTTGATCATTCGCAAGAATATCTTACTGTCTTTGCGACTAAGTATCCTAGGCAGACTGATGGCTTTGGAAGTAATTCTGGCCGAAATTTTAATAATTCATCTCTATTGGAATTAAACACTTCATCATACGGCAGATATTTTACAGAAATAGAGGTCGATTCAAAGTATGTCAAAATTTGTAAGATCAAGACTACGGACTGTAGATTTGTTGAAAGTGCCGGGGAAATTATAAAATCGATCTATTTATCGCGTCTCGAATTTAATACAGAGTATGATAGTAATAATCTTAAAATCGTTAATTTCTCTTTGATCCAAATTGAATCCTCGGTAGATAAGAGTTTTGATATTCGTTACGACTTTTTCTTATCTGATCTGAATAAGAAATATATTCGACTAATTCCCACTGAATCGAGCTTTGCAGATTTCGAATACAATATTGAAACGAATAATCTCTTCATAACTGTTTTATATGATAGCAATAAAGATGGTAAGTTTAGCACGGATATAGATCGATCCGCTGTCTTAAAGGTCAATGTTAATCATCCGTCTATTGGAGTAGAAATAATAAATAAGTCAGAAATTCAGCGAATTTTTCAGTTAGATAAGAAAAATACTAATTAACAAAAAAATGTTCTCGAGCCTTGGTCATTTACCGAAATGGAGAAGATTATAAATTATTGTAATTCTATATTAGAACTCTTTTATCCAAACAAAATTTCAATTATTCCTTGCTTGCATTCTTTGATTAACTCTTTATAAACAGATCTATGAGAAAAGTTATTTTTGCGATCAACACTAGCGCCGATGGATATTACGGCCACATGGATATGCTTCCCGACGAAGAACTGCATAAATACTTCACGGATCTGTTACGTACTGCAGGCCTTATCCTTTATGGTCGGGTCACATATCAAATGATGGTACCATTTTGGCCAGAAATAGCGAGAGACCAATCAATGTCAGAATTAACGAACGAGTTCGCCCGGGTGTTTGATTCACTTGAGAAAGTCTTATTCTCTACCACGCTAAAACATGTCGAAGATCCAAATACTAGACTGGCTAGTGAGAGTCTATCGAACGAGGTGATTGCGCTGAAGAACCTTCCTGGGAAAGATATTTTTGTTGGTAGTTTGAGTATCGCTTCTCAATTATCTAATCTCAATTTGATCGATGAGTATCGTTTTGTAGTTCATCCGGTGATCGTAGGAAAAGGTCCTAAATTATTCGATACTATGAAATTACAAGAGAGGGTTCTGCTGGACTTTCTTGATTCACAAACTTTACAATCCGGTATTACTGCCCTTCGTTACAAAAGTCGGGTTTGAAGATAAATTCTTCTCTTCAAGCCGTTTCTTTGTATTGGCAAAACTCTTAATCTTTTGTAATTTTTTGCCTCAGCAATAGCAAAGGTAAAAGCATAGGAACTGTGCGTTTATAATTCAGATATTTCTCACCGAAAGTCCTGATTAGATCTCTTTCTTCAAAGAATGTTCCTATAATGATATAAATTGTCAGACCGATAGAGAGAATTAAATGACCTAAATTCATTAATGGCGTACTCCATAGAGCTAAAATCATTCCTAACATCATCGGATGACGTACCAATTTATAAAGTGATGGTGTAGAAAATTCTGAGGGATATGATTCGGTTTTTATAAGAAAATTCCAGGCTTGTCTCAATCCAAAAAGTTCAAAGTGATCTATCAAAAATGTAGAAACCACTGATAGGATAATTCCTATTAAGAAAATTGAATAAATGGCGTACTTCCAGGGACTATTCTGAATAATCCATATCTCGATATGGATTGGTTGCCATAGGATTGAGAGTGCGATCAAAGTAATACTTACTATAAAAACGTAAAAACTTCTTTCAATCGGTAATGGTATTATTCGCTTACAATATTTTTTGAAACCTGGCCTTGCCATTACGCTGTGAGGAATTCCGAATATTGCTATTAATCCAATGTTTAAAAAAATCGACTCTTTTAGTCCGATTTGAAATTCGAATGTGAATGGATCTAAGAATTGAGTAGCATCGAGCAGCCGAAAGACAAAAAGAATAATGCTAAAAAGATAGATCGTATACGAAATAAGAGCAAATATTAAATATATAATTCGTATAAATGTATTTTCTGCGGACATGTTCGCCTCCAAAATGCTTGGCATTCAAAGTATTCTAAAAATTCTCAACTAATCTAAAAAACTGACGGTCGGTATTGTAAATTATAAATCAAAGAAATTCCTTTGTTAGGGATAATATTGCTTGGTATTCAAAGTAATTTTTAATAAGTATAAAACTGTTCATTCAGAAGGCATGGGAGAACAAGAGAAGAATGAAACAAGATAGACTATTAGTCTTGGTTACTGCATTACGAGATCAAATTCTAGATGAGGTAAAAAAAGACTATTTACGTTTTGGACTTACGAATATAACTCCCGCGATGGGCGCTGTTCTTTGTGCACTTAAAAATGACCATCCACAATCTATGAAAGAGATAGCGAGGCAGATTTTTAGAGACCAATCTAGTGTTACTCCGCTAGTACAAAAGTTAGTCGATTTAAATCTTGCAATCCAAGAACGCTCATCCATTGACGCAAGGGAGTCCCAGGTTAGATTAACGACGCCCGGAAAAAATACACGTTTGAAAATAATTCGTGCAGGAAGAAAAATGAATGCTCGCTTATACAAAGGTATGTCAGCAGGCGATAGAAAGACTTTGATTTCGCTATTAGCTCAGCTAAAAAAGTAAACAATCATATTTCAAAACTTCCTGTCTTGACTTCTCCAGCACGCTTATAATTAGCAATAATGACTCCATTTGAAGAAACTTGGCTTTCAGTCACTTTGAACATCGCAGGGATTGTGCCATCTGCAAACAATCGTTTCCCACTGCCTAACGTTAGCGGGTATATCTTTAGCCAAAATTCATCAACCAAATCATGTTTCATGAGTGTCTGAACTAAATTTGCACTTCCGTATACATGTAAATCTGGTCCTTCTTCTTTTTTAAGTTTGCTGATCTTTTCCACAATGTCTCCGTTTAAAAACACTGACGGCTTCCATTCGCTACTAGTCCTAGTATTTGAGGCAACGTACTTAGTTACCGTCATGATGGGTGGCCAAAAGTCAGAATGTTTGGGCCAATAGGGTTCCCAAATATCAAAGGTTTTACGACCTAATAGCAGATCAAACGGTAGATTCATCTGTTTCTCCATAACTGTTCCGGTAAGATCATCAAAGATTGGAGCTTGCCATCCGCTATATTTAAAGCCACCACTAGTATCTTCTTCTTCGCCACCCGGGCCTTGGATGACTCCATCAAGAGTGACAAATTCGAGTACGATAATTTTTCTCATGGTTATATTCCTTATAAGGTATATTTCGGCACGATTATTGGAGCAAAAATTTCATACACGTCAATAGCATTTAGTTAGCTATTTTAAACCATCTTGTGTAGTATCGGAAAAACTAAAGTAGTTTGGAGGCATTTATGAAACGAGTTACAGGTATTGGTGGGATCTTCTTCAGTGCTAAAGACCCTGCTAAATTAGGTTCCTGGTACAAAACTCATCTTGGAATAGATGTCCAGTCTTGGGGCGGTGCAGCGTTTCGTTGGGTTGATTCTGCCGGTAATCCTACAAATGGCACAACTGCCTGGTCAGTCGGAGATGGCACTTATTTCGCACCGAGCAATTCTACATTCATGGTTAACTATAGAGTGGAAGATCTTCACGGACTATTGAAAGTACTTCGAGAAGAAGGTTGTCAAGTGTTGGAGAAGGTAGAAGAATCAGAATACGGGATATTTGGTTGGGTCATGGATCCGGAAGGCAATAAGGTGGAGCTATGGCAACCACCAGTTGGCCAGTAACAATTGGTCTTGAACATTATACGTATGGATCAACGGAGAACACTTTGCAGACTTTTCGATATCCAAATTCCGCAATAAATAAGGATCGCCAAACTGTATTCGTACAACTGCCTTTGATTTTTCTAGGTATAAGTATTCCGTTAACCTTGTTCATGTACGCTATCGGGAAAGGTGAACTATTCCTTCCGATAATTATGGTTGTCATAATGTTATTTGTAGCCATTGTCACGATCTACTTCAGATATCTTACAGTTTCGGTTTATTGGAAAGATTACAGGGTTCTCCTCTCCGGTTTTAATATTTCCGTTTTTTCCGATGGAAAAGCAATTTTTGAGGGTGCCTCCTATGATTTATCTTCGTTTCAATACGATATTTTTTCTCGCGGGATTTTATTAGGACATCCTAGGGGTGGAATTTTAATTCCGGATACGATTGAAAATGTTCAGGTACTTTTTCAAACTTTAAACGCGATGAGAACAGGTAAGCCTGCAGGAAATGTGGACCAGATATTGTTGCAGGATTTTTTGCAAGAACGTCTTTCACTTGTAAGTAAACATATTGAATATAATCCAGTTCTACAAAAAGTTCGGATTATATGGGATCATCCACTATGTCCATTTCCAATTTGCATAGGCGCTATGCTTATTACTGTAGGATTATTTGATCTTATTTTTTATAAAAACCCCACTAGTCATCCGATCACTTTGTGTATCGCCTATATTATTACTGGTATTTTCTTTCTATTTCTGGCAAGAATCTGGAAAAGAGAATGTTGGATCAATATTGCCGAAAAAAGTTTTATTCTGAAAAAAGGACTTAGTACTTTTACAGGTTTAATCGATTTGTTAGGTGTTGTTTCTTCCAAAGTCCTAACTGCCGATTTATCAATCTCGGAACGATATCATTTGTCTATTTCTAGTGAAGGAAAGATTTTCGAAATTGGACCCTCGCAAGAGTTTCCGGACCATGCTTTTAATGCTGCACAGGATCTTGTAAGTAAGATGGATGTAAAATTGCTGAAAAATCGCAGTAAGCCCAAGTTCCTGATAGATAATTGGATTCCAGCAGCTCTTATTGCCGGTGGACTTGCCGCGATTGGATCTTTTATTCCAAAATTCCTTTAATTGGCCTCCGTATACTTCTTAAAATTATCAAGTATCGCCTGCCAACCGCCTCTTTGCATTTCAATTGGGTTTTCTGATTCAGGATCAAAACTTACTATTACAATGGTCTTATTATCTTTATTCTCAAAGCTTACTGTTGCTTTTCTACCATCTCCCATAGTATAAGCAAAATTTTTCTGGTCGACGACTGTGTCGTAAATCGCTTCAAATTCGAATCCGAAACTTCCATCCTTAGCTTCCATTCTCGCGCTGTACTTACCACCCGGTTTCAGATCATTTTTTGCCCACGGACATTGCCAATCATCAGTGGCAAAATTCCATTTGATAATATGCTCTGGATTGGTGTAATAGTCCCAGGCTTTTTTAATATCTGTAGCAATAGTCGCTTGGATAGTGATTTGTTTTGAGTCCATTTTAGGGAATCTAACAGACTATTCTCTATGAGAAAAGCATTTTCCGTATGATATCTTTAGACAAAGTAAGAAAACTTGCATTAGCTCTTCCTGAAGCAAAAGAAGAACCTCATTTTGAAAAAATTTCATTCAGAGTGAGTAAGAAAATTTTTGCAACAGTGGATCAGGAGAATAAAAAGATCGTTCTTAAATTTGATCTGAATGACCAGGATTTCTTTTCAGCAGCATCTAAGGGTTCCGTTTATCCTATAGAAAATAAATGGGGACAGCAGGGTTGGACCTGTGTTGAAATGAGATCGACTGATTTGGCTTTATTTAAAGATATGTTAGTGGTTTCTTATTGTGGAGTCGCTCCCAAAAGACTTGTAGAAGCGATCCAACAAAACCCAAAATCTCGTAAAAAATAATTAATCCAATATATAAGTCAAATGAGCATCGAAACTATTTCGAATAAAAATATAGATGAAGTTCTTCCTCTAATCCGCAAATATCAGGAGTTCTACAAGATAGAATCTATCAATGATGAGAAGAATAAAATATTCTTTTCTCAGTTTGAAGAGGGTAGTAATTCCGGATGTTTATTCGGATATAGGAAAAAAGATAAATTAGTAGGTTTCGCTACTGTATATTTTTCTTATGCATCAAGTATCATTAGCAAAGTGGCAATTATGAATGATCTTTTCACTTTAGCTGAATTTAGAAAACAAGGAATTGGCGAATCATTGATCGATCATTGTGCCAAATATGCAAAATCTCAAGGAGCCACCAGATTACAATGGGTGACTGCTCCTGATAATTTAAATGCTCAAGCCTTATATAATAAAATAGGGGCAAAACAAAGTAGCTGGGAATTTTTCACTTATAATATAATCGCATGAATAAAGAAGTCCAAAAATACAATAATTCACAAACGAAAATTGAAAAAGAGATTTGTAATATTCTTTCTCAGGAAATTGATCTTTATCTTCCTAAAGCAGAAAACAAGATTTGGCATGCTCATCCGGTTTGGTTCTTAGATGGGAATCCAATCGTAGGTTATAGCAAACTGAAAAATTGCATTCGATTACTCTTTTGGAGCGGGCAATCTTTTGATGAAGAAGGTTTAGAACCGGAAGGTTCCTTTAAAGCCGCCGAGGTCCGTTATACAAGTCCAGATCAAATAAATAAAAAAGATCTAAAACGATGGGTCAATAAGGCAAAGAAAATACAGTGGGATTATAAAAATATTGTAAAGCGAAAAGGTGTTCTTGAAAGATTAAAATAATTTTGCAAAAGCAGCGCGAAGTCATCCAATACCCCCGCGCTTAAACTTTTAATTAAAGTCATCAATTTTAAGATCATCCGGTGCAGGTTTACCAGTACCAGTTTCAATCAAATCTTTTAGACTAAGTAAGAAGACTGCCCATTTCATACTGCAATGTGCAGTAAAATCGCTTTCTACTTTCCAATCCTGATGCCTAAAATAAATAAGAGTCAATGCTGTTCCGTCAGGTGCAATTCCCGGATTCAATTTGAAATTGATATGAGAACCGATCCAATCTTCCGGTCCTGATGTACATTCCCATAGAACATTTTGTGATGAAAGTTCTTGAACCTTCATGTCGATTCCCGCTATTCCGAAATCAAAATGAATAGGTTCTCCTATACCGGAAGTCCCGCCTGTAAACGGTCCACCCACTTGTTTAGTCCACCATCCTGAAAGTCCTTCCTTAGTCGTCAGCGCATTGATGACATCCGCAGCCCCTGCACGAACGCCTATCTTATGATAGATTCCGTTCATCTTATTCTCCTTACGTTTCTCGTTTCTTTTTCTTTCCGGCTTATCGCCGATAAAAGTACTGTATTATTCTTTTCTGAACTGCCATTTCTCAAGGCTATCCAGAATATGGGTCCATCCTGCTTTATGGGATGTGGTCGCATCTTCTCCAATTAAACGTTCATGGATTAACGTTATGAGTGTTTGCGGTTTATTGTTTGTATTTGAAGACTCTTCTTTTAAAAGATCGAAGGTGACTGTGACCAATGTATCTAAGCCTTCTGTTGCGTGTGATCTCCAAGTAAATACTAATTTTTTCGGCTCTTCGATAATCTGGTATTCACCTTCGTGCGGAAGAACTTTGCCTTCATGTAACATATTGATCTTAAATTTTCCGCCTGGACGGGGATCTAATGTGGCAGACTCGATCCCGATCGAGTTCCCTGGTAAAAACCAACTGGAAAATTCTTCCGCTTTTAGCCAGGCTCGAAACAACCTGATTGGTTCAGCGTTAATTCTTTTTTCTATTTTTACGACCTGGTTTATCATGGTCTTGCTCCTCTATAAAGGATTCTAGTCTATCGAGTTTATTGGTCCAGAATTCCTGATGATATGTAAGCCATGCAGAAGCTTCCATAAGAGATTGGTTTTGTAGTTCAAGTCGGAAGCTACGGCCATCTTCCTGATCCCGCACTTTACGAACTAAGCCAGCTGATGTAAGCACATCTATATGTTTAGCCACTCCAGCAAATGACATAGAAAAAGGTTCTGCCAATTCTGAAATGCTGAGGGGCCTTTTTCTCAATTTGGCAAGCATTTGCCTTCTTGAACTATCTGCAAGGGCAGCGAATACACGATCCAGCCTTTGTTCATTTTTATGAAATACAACCATTTAGTTGAATAAATGAGCTTGGGTCCCCGATTGTCAAATATTAAACTAGTTGGTTTAATAAATTTTTTGAACCCTGAAATTTGCCTAAAAGATCATTTATTTTGCACTTGCATTGTTTTAATAAGCCGTTTAAATCATTTATTTTTTGAACGATGGGGCATTAAATTATGAATCCTTATGTTAGAAATACCTTATCCGTGATTGCTGGACTTGTTCTTGGAAGTATAGTGAATATGGGAATTATTACGATCAGCGGGAGTATTATTCCTCCTCCCGAAGGTGCTGATGTTACCACAATGGAGGGACTAAAGGCTTCTATTCATTTATTCCAACCCAAACATTTTATATTTCCCTTTTTAGCTCATGCTCTCGGAACATTCGTAGGGGCGTTGGTTACAGCTTTTCTTGTAACAAATCATAAACTCAAATTTGCTTTAGCGATTGGAGCTTTCTTTTTAGTAGGCGGGACGGCGAACGTTCTAATGCTCCCGTCACCTGCTTGGTTTAATGTAGTAGATCTGGTTGGAGCTTATATTCCGACAAGTTATCTTGCGGGAATATTGATCATTAAGAAAAAGTAAATTAGATCGAACGGAACTTCTTCTGATCTAAATTCTGTCAGGGTTATGCATGGATAAGACAAAAAACACATTCCAATCAATTGATGAATACATCAAAACTTTTCCGAAAGAGGTCCAGTACATTCTTCAGGAACTCAGAAAAGTGATCCAAGAAGAAGCTCCAGAAGCAAGTGAGAAGATCAGTTATCAAATCCCGACTTTCTATCTGAACGGAAATTTAGTACATTTTGCTGCCTATAAAAATCATATCGGCTTTTATCCTGGAGCAAGCGGTATTGCTAAATTCAAAAAGGAAATCGATAAATATAAAAATGCAAAAGGTTCGGTTCAATTTCCGATAGCTCAACCTTTACCTTTTGATTTAGTCCGTAAGATCGTAAAATTCAGAGTGGGAGAATATAAGAAGAAGGTCCCTAAAAAAGCGAAAAAGAAATAATTTCACAAAATATGCTGGCGATGAGTAGTCATCTTTGCGACAAACATCAGATTGTCGCATAATAGTATTCAAAATTCTTGTAATAGTTCTTGAACTTTTCCACCGAAGATCTCAAAATTGCACTCTCATTTGGAGGGACTATAGAATGGGATCAGAAAACGTTTCGAAAGGTCAACTTTGGACCGGTCGAGTGCTCAGCGGATTGGTTACACTTTTTCTGCTTTTTGATGGAGTATTAAAATTTTTCTTAGATAAAATGCCGCCAGAGGCACAAGCAGAGGGAGCTAAACTAGGCTATCCACCTGAGGTTATGCCTTACTTAGGAACAGTCTTGATCGTTAGCACCTTGTTATACGCTTTTCCTAGAACTGCTGTTTTAGGAGCAACCTTGCTTACAGGTTATTTAGGAGGTGCTGTTGCTACTCATGTTCGTGTTTTAAATCCTCTTGGTTCTCATATTTTATTTCCTACCTATCTGGGGATTATTCTATGGGCAGGATTATATCTCAGATTTCCTAAATTAAGAGAAGTCACTCCTTGGCAGAAATAGAATAATAAGTCGCGATGTAGATGATCCAAATTCAGGAAAAATTTGCATCGTGACAGTTCTTCCGATTTTGAAGTATAAATCCTTAATATTCACCTTTCTATTTTTATGTGTCGATTGCGGCACGACGATACAGGTTGTTCAAGATCCTTTCAGAGACATTATTGTTGTTAAGATGGATATGGACCACGAGGCGAAAGTGGATAATCCTAACAAGAATGTGTATTCTTACGGCGGTCAATACGCGAAAGAAATTAAGAATGGAGTGATTTCTCAGATCACTTTGATCATCAGACTCCAAGGTACTGAAACTCTTGCTGCCCTGGGACCGGAAGCATACATAAAAATTGATCGTAAATCTACGAAACTGATTCTCTCTGATTCGAATTATTCTGCAAATCAAGTAACTGTTCGTACTCAAGTTCCTGCAAATATGGGACCCGGAATCGGTTTTGGATACGGCTACGGCGGCGTTCCTATGACTACCACCAGGACTTCTACATTAACTTCTAATATTCTTTCAGGCAAGTTGACTTTTACGAAAGAAATGGAGAATGATATTCTTTCTGCGAAATCTCTTCAATTTAGATTGTATAGTGCGAATGATGCAATTGATCTATTTGTTTCCGACTCTCAGCTTGAGATCATCCAAAAGTTTATAAAGAATAGGGGAGAAGTCCAAAAATAAGTTTCTATTTTTGAGAGAATGCAGAGAAAAAATAAACTGCAGGTTTATCATACAATTGATACAACTTTAAGAAGATCTCCACTTCTAAAGATATACTTCCTGATTCTAACTTCGAAATGAAACTTTGACTGGTCCCTAACTGCTCGGCGACTTCTGATTGAGTGAGCCCGGCTTCGATCCTTGCCTGTTTCAGGGACTTTAAGAATTTTTTCTTTTGCCGGTCCGTTACTTTCAAGAATTTGCCTGGTTTACCAACTTAGTGATAAATCTAGGATTTTTGCGATTCTAATTTCGATCTTCCCCCGGAATCTTCATTTTCGTTTACTTCCTTCCGATTTATTCCAAACCTTTCTTAAAATTTCTTGCCTCAATCTTCCTTTCTTTTTTAACTCCATTACATACAAATCCTAAAACTTTTGGTCCTAAACTATGACCCAAGAATTAGAACTTAGGCTTTTGCCTGAGATCGCCGAACAATCGGATCGGCTTACAGAATATATTTCCAAATCCAAAAAGATCTCTTTGTCGGATATCACACATATTGAGGTCTTAAATCATTCTATTGATGCCAGACAAAAAACTGTATTCGTTAATCTCAAAGTTCGAGTTTATATTAACGAAGAATTTGTAGCGGAACAGGTCCATCTTCCTGATTTTCCTGATGTAAAAAATTCCAAAGAAGTGATCGTTATCGGCGCTGGGCCTGCGGGTTTATTCTCTGCTTTAGAGCTCATTCAGTCCGGTTTAAAACCTATTGTTTTGGAAAGAGGAAAGGACGTTAAATCAAGGCCCAAAGATCTTCAGAATATCAATGCTCACCATATTGTGGATGAGGATTCTAATTATTGTTTCGGAGAAGGTGGGGCAGGTACTTACTCCGACGGTAAACTTTATACAAGATCCAAAAAGAGAGGAAATATCCGTCGTATCTTGGAGCTACTTGTAGGTTTTGGAGCAAATCCTAATATTCTAATAGAAGCACATCCTCATATAGGGACCAATAAACTTCCTAATATCGTTCGTAGAATGAGAGAAACTATCCAAGAAAGAGGAGGAGAAGTCCATTTCAATCAAAGAGTAACCGATCTGATCTTAGAAGGGAATTCTATTAAAGGTGTTGTCACTAAGAATGGAGATCGTTTTCTTTCCGACAAAGTAATTTTGGCCACTGGACATTCTGCTCGAGATATATTCGAATTATTATATCATAAAGGAATAGAGATCCATTTAAAACCTTTGGCTGTAGGAGTCAGGGTAGAGCATAAACAATCCTTAATAGATTCGATCCAGTACAGCTGTGAAGATAGAGGCCCCTTTCTTCCTCCTTCTCCTTATAGTATCGTAAAACAGATCCAGGGAAGGGGAGTGTATTCTTTTTGTATGTGTCCTGGAGGAGTAATTGCAGCTTGTGCCACAAAACCGGGAGAAGTTGTCACTAATGGATGGTCATCTTCCAAAAGAGCGAGGCCTACTGCAAATTCAGGGATAGTAGTGGAACTCAGACAGGAGGACTTTCTTCCATTCCAAAAGTTTGGACCTTTGGCTGCGATGGAGTTCCAGAAAGAGATAGAACAAAAGGCTTGGATTGCTGGAGGGAAAACACAAACTGCTCCGGCGACTCGACTTCTAGATTTTGTAGAAGGTAAAATTTCTTCCGATCTGCCTAAAACTTCTTATCCTCCTGGAATTGTGTCTGCGGATCTTTCTTCGGTTCTTCCTAAATTCGTAATGAAGGCTTTGCAAAACGGATTCAAAGAATTTAATAAATCCATGAAAGGATATTTAACAAACGAAGCAGTGGTTCATGCTCCCGAGACCAGGACTTCTTCTCCCGTTAGTATTCCTAGGGATCCGGAAACTTTGGAACATATCCGCATCAAAGGTTTGTATCCTTGCGGAGAAGGAGCCGGATATGCAGGTGGGATCGTATCTGCCGCGATGGACGGTATCAGATGTGCACAAGCTTGTGCGGTTAGTGTTTAGAATTTCTAATCATGATAAACCATTATGACAAAATAGATTCTGCGCTGGATTTTATTGAAAAAAATCTCAAGAATAATATCTCCGTAAAGGATGTCTCAGAGAATTCATTCAGTTCTCTTTGGCATTTCCAAAGAATATTCAGATATATGACCGGATATTCCGTGTATTCATATATTCGAAAAAGAAGGCTTTCTGAAGCGGCACAAAAACTGATCCTAACAAAATCCAAGGCGTTTATTCTAATTGGGACTTAGAGGAGAATTTTGATTTTTTCGTAGGTGCAGAAGTAAACCCCGAGGTTTCAGCTCCTTCTGGCCTTACAAAACAAATACTAACTGCTTCGAAATATATGTTATTCACCGTTCCCGGGAATACTACTGAAAAGTTACTGAACGCTTGGAAATATATTTACGGTACATGGCTTGCAAATAGTGAATATGAAAGAGGATCGGAAGATGATTTTGAGGTTTTTGACGAAAGATTCTGGGATCCCCAAAATCCACTTTCTGAAATTTATATTTCAATTCGTTAAAAAGCACAAAAGGTCAAGATTGAATATTGGAATTCCTGTATAATCTTAAGCTAAGAAATATTGCATTATAGGAACTCCTACAGCGGAGATCTAAGTATCCCCATGCCCCAGAAAAAGAATCAGTTCCAAAAATTCACGAATCCGGATGTGGCGGAAACATTCTCAGAATATTCCCCCTCAGTCCGAGAAAAATTATTTCGTTTGAGAGAACTTATATTCGAAACCGCGCAAGAGATCCAAGAAGTTGGGAGGATAGAAGAGGTCCTAAAATGGGGACAGCCTAGTTATCTCACTCCCGAATCCAAAAGTGGAACTACGATCCGCATAGATGCGATCAAAGGGGAATCGAAAGAATATGCGATCTTCTTTCATTGCCAAACGGATCTCATCTCCAGATTCAGAAAATTATACCCTAAAACATTTCATTTTGAAGGAAATAGAAGTATTATATTTTCAGAAAGTTCTAAGCTGCCTGAAAAGGAACTAAAACAATGTATTTCTTTTGCTTTAACTTACCATTCTGATAAAAAGAAAAAGCCGAATTAAAACCAGGATCTAAAAATATCCGGGACATTACTTACAGTTCTGGTAGCGTAATCCATAAACACTAAACCTGTTTTGGCATTACATACAATTTTTCCATTAATAGGTCCATCTGTATGGATCATTCTATAATACAGATCGCAACCTTTTGCACTGAAATCTCCAGCACCGATCTCTACTCGGACCTGATCTCCAAAAAAAGCTTCTGCCTTATATTCTACTACCAGATCGGTAAGAATAATACCGTACCCGTTCACATCCAGTTCTGAAAATCCCTTCTCTTTGAATAGTCTTGCTCTGGATTCATGTAAAAGAGAAACCACTTTATCATGAGCTAAATGTGCCGCAAAATTTGTATCATAGATCCTGATATTTAAGCTGGTGGACCAAGCCAATTTTTCGGGAAGATCCAGTTGAACTCTTGCCATTATTTATCCTTTTGAAATGTACTAGTTGTTATAGCCCTTTTCCTTGCGGGCCTCTTCTAATTTTCGGATTACATCTTCTGCATCTTGTATTTTCTCTCTTTCCTCTTCCGGAGTCATTGTTTCCGGCTGTGTAGGAATGGTGAGATTGTCCATTTGTGTATCATCTTTTAAGAAAAAAATACCGTAAGAGATAAGTCCTATGATCAAACCGGAAATGATACTTATTCTTTGTCCCGCTTCTATGCCATAGAATAGAACTAGAATAGTCAAAAAGGAAAAGTATATAAAGAATATTAAATATACGATAGACCCGAAAATTCCAGTAAATCCAAAGAAGATCAGAAATCCCAAGATCAAAAATGAATGAGCAAGTTTAGAACTTAATTCTAGACCTCTATTAGTTTCGAAAGGGTAAGAGAAAATTTTAGAAATTCCCCAAAGGACTCCTGTGCTTGCTCCTATATAAATTATAGTTAATAGTAATGCATACAGAGTCCCGAAAAATAAGTCGGGTATAATCACTCTGGTTAGCATATTCAGAAGAGATCCGCCTAAAAACACATACTGCAATCCTAGAGCTTTAAAAGAAAGATGTGCGAAAAAATATCCGACCAAGATGGGGATAGAAGTTTTAACAAATAAGATCGGATATCCGGGGAAGGGTGCTTTTTTTTGAAGTTCTTCTTTAGGAGAACGAATAAAGTTCCAGAAATTTTGAAAAAAAGATGAGATCAGTTTCATTCGGGTCCCGCAAATATTTACAGGGACCCGACCTAATGCAAGCGATTTAAAAACTAACTGAGTGCAGTGATATTGCTCGTATAATCCATCATTGTGGTGAATTTTACAGGAGCTCTTTCGTATTCCAAAACTTCAGTCAGGGTCCTGAATCTATTTTGACCCGCTCCGATCTCTATATCGTTCCCAGTAAATTGAAGCGGATGTTCGTATCCGCATGCATGAGCCACAGATAATAATTCTTTTCTAAACCCTTTGATATAGTTTGCCGCACGTTTTGCTTTTAACTCCACATCCAAACCTGCCTGTAGCCATTTACTTTGTGTGGCTACTCCTGCTGGGCAATGGCCTGTATGACATTTTTGTGCTTGGATACAACCTATAGACATCATGGCCTCTCTTGCTACGTGGATTAGATCACAACCCATAGCGAATGCAACTATGGCTCTGTCCGGAAAACCTAATTTTCCACTTCCGATCCATACAACTCTATCGGCAATTTCGTACTTTTGAAAAATCTTATATACTCTAGCAAATCCCACCTTAAAGGGAAGAGAAACGTGATCGGTAAAAGTTAATGGTGCCGCTCCTGTTCCTCCTTCTCCTCCATCGATCGTGATGAAATCAGGACCTTGTCCTGTTTCTTTCATCCTACTCGCAAGTTCCTCCCAAAACTTAGATTCTCCCACTGCACTTTTAATCCCTATCGGAAGACCCGAAGCAGATGCTAATTTTTCTATAAAATCGATCAGGCTTTTTACATCGTCGAATTCAGTATGCGCATTAGGCGAAATACAATCCTGCCCAGGTTTAATCCCTCTGATCTCTGCGATCTCTTTGGTTACCTTCGCACCAGGTAGAATCCCTCCTTTCCCGGGTTTTGCACCTTGAGAAAGTTTGATCTCAATTGCTCTCACATTCGGATTTGCATCTAAACGTTTTAAGAAATGATCTAAGGAAAATTTACCTTTTTCGTCCCTTGCACCGAAATATCCTGTTCCTAATTGCCATACAACATCTGCACCGAAATTATGATAAGGAGAAAGTCCACCTTCTCCCGTATTATGATAACAACGTGCGATCTTTGCGCCTTTGTCTAAGGAAGATACTGCTCTTTCTCCTAAAGATCCATAAGACATTGCGGAGATGTTTACAACTGATGCAGGTCTATATAATTTTTTTCTGTTCCTGAATTCTCCCATCACTTTGAGAGAAGGGATCATAGAACTATCACCTTCTATAAACTTTGCTTTGCTGTCAGAGAAGGGGAAAGCGGAATGTTTGATGATAGGATAACCTGCGTCGTATAATAATTCGGTAGTTCCAAAACCGAAATTATTATTTTGCATCTTCGCTGTGGCGTAGACCCAGGATCTCTCCGCCCTGTTAAAAGGCATTTCCTCCTTATCGTTTGCCACCCAGTATTGCCTGAGCTCCGGTCCTATTTTTTCAAATAGATATCTGATATGGCCAACGATCGGAAAGTTATGTTTGATCGTATGTTTTTTCTGGAATATATCATGGATAAAAACGCAGAATAAAAAAAGGAAAGCGACTCCCGACCAAAAAAGCCAAGCGTGTTCATCTATCAAGTTCAGATATTCTATTAATAGTTCTTCAGACATGCGCCGAAGTATAGCCGACAGGCAAGAAATTGCAAATTAGTTTTTAGGGGTTTAGATCCTAAGTTAAGAGCGATGCGACAATATCAGAAAACAATCAAACATGTAAGACGAATTCTTTTTTGAATTCTTTTCTTGCAGTCATCCTAATTCCTGAAAATTTTTTGCCATCCTGGATTACGAAACTATTACTCTTCACCCAATCCCCAGTATTGATAATATTCATTTTGGGGATACATAAGAAATCATGGGTATGACCCGAGATCAAAACCTTCTTATCTTGGTGAGTAAGTTTGGAAAGTTTTTGGTAATAATGTAATGCCTCTTCTACTGTGCTTGGGTCTTGTCTGTTTAAATGTTTATGGTAGAAGTTTTCTGAAAATTTGAATAATGCAGGAAGAGCGGACGCGAATATATGAAGGATTCTTAAGACAAGAATGGAGCCCATCCAGGTAAATTTATTGTACTGTCCTTGGTGTCCATGGATAGCGATCAGAGTTTCATTCTCTGCCTTTTCACAGATGATCCAACCTCTTTCAATCAGATAATGTTCTACCTTAGGGGTAAGTCTCATCAGGTAAGAAGTGGTATCATGGTTCCCAATAATATAATATTTTTTCCCGTTCCCGGAAGAGAGCCGATCCAAACGTTCGAAAAGTTTATTAAATCTTTTTTTGCCTTTTACTCTTTGTAACCTTCTATCCGCGCTGAAAAACCAGTTTTCAATAATGTCCCCGACAAGGTATAGATTGTCGAATCTGACTTCCTTTTTATTCAGATGATCCAGTAATTGGAAGAGCTCTTTGTGCTTATGGGATTTGATCTTCTTGTTCAGAAGATAATGGATGTCCGAAATGAAAAACGCGTCGTAAAGTCTTCCTCTTCGAAATTTCATCTAGTAGAATAATACCTTACTTCCATAAGACGAAATCTTGCAAGATTGTCAACGGATTCGAGACTCGGATCGCCTTTCTAAAAACTTTTCAAGATGAAAAAACGATTACATTTTTTCTAAGGACTCTTCTTGGTCCTTTATAAAAATACCTGTATCTGGGCCCGGATCCTGTGAGAGCCTAAACTATCCACATATCCCCCTTCCAAATACGCATAATCAGCTTGTATTTTCAAATTATGATCTTTGAGATAATAGGAAACTGCGAGGCCTCTTTCTCTAGAATAAGTAAGTTTTGGATCTGTTTTTCCCCAAGGTCTGTATTCCGAATACCTAAGCGCCACTCCTAGATTATTTTTAAAAAGATAACCTAGTTGGAAAAATCCTCCCTTTACGGATCTGGAATATTCCGTTAGCGTTCTGTTCCCGATCTCTTTTTCCATAAAAGGGGAGTTTGCCTTTCTGGTCAGATATTCTCCGGAAGCAGAAAAACCTTTCCATTGGAATAAAAACTCTGCTCCGGTATTCGTGTAATCGAATCTTGCAAATTGGTAAGTTTCTCCATGGGTAGAAAGTTCGCGATTTGTATTTTGGTTATTTGCACCTGCGACAGAGATAGCAAGTTTTGGTTTTGCAGAATGTTCCAGATCCGGTTCTCCGTTATCTGAAAAAACTCCCAAAGGATAATAGGTAAGTTTTCCGCTAGTTAGCACCCCGCTTGAGTTAGCGCTCCTATTTCTTCCTTCTCCCCCAAAAACCCCCGCGGAATATCCTAAACAATTCCATCCAAATAGATTAGAAGAAGATACTAAAACACCAACGTCCCTATCCAGATTCAATTCTTCATTCGTAACGGTTCTATCCACAAATTCTTGCAGACCATCTGAAATGAATCTTTGGCGATTGAAAGGGACTTTCATTTGTCCGACTTTAATATTTGCATTATCAAATTTTGTATAAGATAGAGAAGCATCCCTTAAAGGAACAGGTCTATCTTCTTCCATATCTAAATTAGAAAAAGATAATTGAACGTAATATTGCCAATCTTTGCCTAAAAAATTTCCTGAAAACACAAGCCTTGCTCTTCTTGCCTGGAATTCCAAACCTTCCGTTTGTTTTTCTCCTTCTTCTTGGCGAATTGTTTCGACTGCTCTTTCTTGAAAACGGACTCTCATATTCAGGAAGTTTTGTTTATCGGAAGTTTCGAAAGAGAGTCCTTTTCCGAAACCCATACTAGTCAGAATATGTTCCTGTAATTCTTGCTGTGAATTTGGATTTTTTTCGGAGCTTTCGGTTTGGCGTTGCCGGACCTTCTTCTTTTTAACCGATTTGATCGACTCCGCATTTACGGATTGGGAAAACAGAAAGAATAGAAGTGTGAAAATTGGATAGCGAGCTTTCATATTTTTCTTATCTTCAAAATTGGAACCTAGGTTTAGTACAACCGTTCCTTTTTAAAGATAAGAATTTAAAAGAATTTCTAAAAATTCTGGAACTAGGTCGGAGGCCTATGGTCCCACTCTAGATTCAGTATAATGATGCAAGAAACAAGGACGCTAACTGCCAAAGCGAATAATAATCCCCCATCATCATCTACCACTATTCCTAAAAATAGAAGATGAGATAAAACAGCCCCGATCATTAATCCAAAACCTACTAAGGCCCCGACGAATCTGGATGCTGGGAAAATCAAAAGTGCTGCTACAAAAAATTCGACTGAACCGGTTCCGATCCTTCCCCAAGGTTCTATCCCCAGAGTGGAAAAGATATGTACTGATTCGTCTTGCCCGGTGAATTTAAAAAATAAGGTCTGCAAAAATACAAGAGCCGAAAAAACGGAAAGTATCGTGGACAATCGATTCTTTACTGTTTGGGTCAAAACCGGCATAAAATCTCCTTTATCTTGGATTCGATCCTTTCTCAGATTCGTTACGCCGAATGGACTTTTATCTGAATAATTCATTAATTTGATTCTTATATTTGTCCGAGACGACGTTCCTTTTCACCTTCATAGTCATGGTTAACTCGTCTCCAGGTTCGAATTTTTTCGGTAGAAGGTAAAAATTAGATACTTTTTCGAAATTTTTAAAACCGTTTTTAGAGGAAACTCTCTCTTTAATCTCTTTTTTGAATAATTCTCTAACATCCGGATCGGAATTCGGATCGGCAATTTCTTGTAATAATCTGGACTTCCAGTCGCGTAATTGTTTGTCCAAAACTTCCCAATCGGGGACCAAAAGTGCACTTAACGTTTTTTGGTCATGGCCTACTATCATCGCCTGTAAGATCAATTCACTTTGGGTAAGAGCGAATTCGATCGGCTCAGGTTCCAAATTTTCTCCACCCAAAAGTACGATTGTGTCCTTGGCCCTTCCTGCGTATTTTAATTCTCCCTGAGAGGTCCAAAGAAGAAGGTCCCCTGAATTCAACCAGCCGTCCTTCATCGTCTCTGCAGTTTTTTCCGGATCTAGATAATATCCCTGCATGATATGACCGCCTTTATGCCAAGCGATCCCTTTCACTCCAGGTTTGTGAATCTCTTCTCCCTTTTCATCTAAGATCTTGATCTCCACTCCCGGTATACATTTTCCCAAGGTGCCAACTGTGATCCGATCTAACCTTCTTCTGGTAGAAGCTCCGCTAGTCTCAGTCATTCCATATCCTTCTAAAATAGGAATTCCTATAGAATTAAAAAATCTGTCTATGTATTCCGGAAGCGCTCCCGCTCCGGAGATCGCAAATTTTAATTTTCCACCCAGGCTTTTTCGTATTTTAGAAAATAATAATTGAGCAAGTATATTTGGAACAAACCAGAAGAATGTTCCGACTAGTCCGCTCATTCTATGGAAAAACTCTCCAAAGAATGATCTTGGATTTAATGCAAACTCCAAACCCAAAAGCCTGCTCTTATATTTATAATAAGAATTTGCTACTGATTGGAAAGTTTTGAAAATAGTTTTAGCTATGGGGGAAGCGTCTTTTAGTTTATCCTGTACCTTATTGTAAAAACTTTCCCAAACTCTAGGTACGGAAAGAAGGAATGTAGGTTTGATATCCTGCAGATCCTGTCCCAAACTAGAGATGGATGTAAATGCTTCCGAAGCTCCTGCTCGAACACAAGCAGTCTCAATCAATCTTTCTGCAATATGCCAAGGTGGAAGATAAGCCATGGTTCTATCTTCTGGAGTGATACGAACATCATCCAAGGCCAAAGACATATTTACGTTAAACACTATGTTTCTATGAGTAAGCATCACTCCCTTCGGACGACCTGTAGTCCCGGAAGTATAAACTATAGTAGCAAGATCCGATTCTTGAATGGATTCTCCTCTAGAATGAAATTCTAATTCTCCTTTTTCTTGGATCCATCTGTCTCCTAAAGAGATTAGATCATCTAGATGCAAAAGTTTAAATGGATGTCGTTGTTCGGAAAGATGAGAAGATTCAAAAAGAATAACGGTCTTTAAATGAGGAAATGAAGAGGAGGAAGAACTGATCTTACGAACCACTTCCGAATTTCCTGCAAAACAAACTTCTGCCTTTGAATGGTTTAAAATATAGATCAGATCTTCGAGTGTGGAATCGGTTCCTCTAGGCACATCCACACTTCCGATATTCGTAATCCCCATACTCGCCCAAATCCAACGATGCCCGGAATCGGCGATCAGACCTACATTCTCTCCTTTTTTAACTCCAATAGATACAAGACCCAAACCGATCCTAGTAACTATATCACCCAACTCTTTAAAGTTTAAGGATTTATAAGTTTTACCATCCGGTTTAAAGAATTGAGCAGGATGCTCTTTAAAAGTATCTGTAGAAGACTTTAAAGTCCAATATAATGTCTGAGAATTTAGAAAGGGGAGTTTGAGAGGTTCCATGCGGGGACCGATTTTAATCCCAACTATGCCGAGGGTCCAGGAAAAATTAAATTTTCATGATTTTCCCGAATGTCTTTCTCGAACGATTGTTTCGGAAAGGATCAATGACGTATATGATTTCGACCAAATGCCTTGGAATCGTATAGGTTTTTGTCAGCTAATCCTAACAATTCTTGGTAAGAATGGATATCACGATCGGTATTACTGGAAACACCTATAGATACAGTTACTCTTGTGAAGGTACTTTCTGAATGAGGTATCCCCATATCTTCTACTGTCTGTAACATGTTCAAGGCAACTACTATAGCACCTTCCACAGGGGTATCAGGAAGAATAACGGAGAATTCCTCTCCACCGTATCTTGCGATCATATCAGAAGAACGGTTTAAACATTCTTTTAATGCTTGGGCAACCTGGCAGAGTACTTGGTCTCCTTTTAAATGACCATAGGTATCGTTATACGCCTTGAAGAAGTCCACATCTATCATTAAAAGAGAAAGTGGTCTTTCCGTTCTAACGGAACGGTTCCATTCTCTTTCCAATTCTTGATCGAAAAATCTTCTGTTAGCCACACCGGTCAAAGGGTCCATTAGAGAAAGTTCAAATAGTTTATCCGCTTTCTCCTTATATTCTTCTTTTTCCTTTTGGAAAGTGTTGATCCGATCTACGAGTCCCAAAGAAAGAAGAATAACGTTGCTCAAAACGCCAATTTTTAATGTTCCGGAAGCGATCTCTTCTGAATCAAAAAGGCCCAGTCTATTCAGAGAAAATATGAATACTCCAATTAAGCTGAACATCCATGCGCTTAGAAAAATTCTGGCCTTTCTATCCTTTCTGACACTTTGAACTAAAGAGATGATCATTAGCACCAGGATTTCCGGAATAGGAAGGATCGAGGTAAAGGGCATCAGATATTTTAATGGTAAAAATATTGGTAAAATGGTCAGAATAGACCAAACAATCGTTAGTCCTCGGATGAATATATGTAGGATCGGATAAGTATCTCTTGTCTGTAGATATTCTTCTGCAAATAGACCTAAAAATATCATCGCAATACATGTAGCCGTAATAAAGGAAGAATTCACAAATTTAGGGGAATCCGGGGACAAGAACCAGAAGCCATATCCGGAACTCATAACCAAAAAGTAGGTCACCGCAAAAATTAGAATTACATAATATATATATGTTTTTTCCCGGATACCCAAGAATAGGAAGAAATTATAAAATACCATCACTCCCAAGGCTCCGAAATAGATTCCGTCTATGAGTAAGGAGGTCCTGGAAGAGCGATCCAGATTAGATTTGGTAACAAGATGAAGAGGCAAAGTGAGAGACCCTTCCGTCTTTACCCGGATAAACACTTCTATCTTTCCCTTGTCTTCTAAAGTTAAAGGAAATACAAAATATCTCTCTGCGATCGGTCTTTCCTTAAATGGAAGCATGTCTCCCGTATGGAATTCACCTTCTCTACCTTTGGAATCTTTCCAATACACATCTACATAATCTATGTGAGGATATTCTAAGGTAAGAAAACGTTCTTCTGAAAGAGATTCTTCAGCTTCTACGGAGAACTTAAGCCAATAAGGAGAAGGATCATAGCCGAAGTTTGGCATTCTATCCGTATTCTTTTTGAATTCGACTTCGGAGTCAGCGGCGGAGATATCTTCCCAGGTTAGGGTTCCTTCTGTGTCTTTGAAATAAGTGATCTCCTCTCTTAGGGGAATTTTACCCGGTGAATGAGAATCCAAACGAAGCACAGGACCCTGTTCTGGAACGGGATCCGCAAAGTAAGAATAGGGGAGGGCGAGAGAAAGCAACGCCGTCCATAAAACAAGAGGAAGGCGATTCCGAGTTATGGATGTTTCGATTTTTTCGAATGTCTCGGAATCTTTTGGCATACCGAAAATATTCTTACCTACCTAGAGATGTCAAAAAACTTTCGCGGAAACGATACGATTTTGACGGTTCTTCTAGATAAAATATAACTTTAGAACTTTCGGAAACCTAAAAATTTATCGAAAGTAATATTTAGTCGGGGTCTTTTTTAAACTCTTTTCTATTTACAAATAAAAATTGAGTTTCACTTCTCTTGCCGGAAGGAGTTTTGCCAATCACAGTCATAGCCGGATAAGTAGTCTTTTTGAATTCAGGAATTCTAATGATATATTCAGTATTCGATTTTCTCTGAATGATACCTTCTTTCCCGCTGATCTTAATTGCCACCGACTTAGGGTCTAAACCTTCTACAATAACAGGAAAACTATCTCCCGGCTTTACCCAAGAACCATCCAGAACTCCTAGCTGGATCTTAGCAGGTGGAGAGGCGCTTAGAATAGAATTGAACCTGGATTGAGACATCCCCCAAGTCACCAAAGATCTATGGATTGTATAAGCGTAAGTTCCAGGCACATTCTTCCCTGGGTTTACAGTGAAAGCCATTCTATAACCCGCAGCCTTTGCTTCTTCTATGACTCGTACGTCGAATAATCCGAATGGATAAGCGAGGTCATGGATCTTTCTTCCAGTCTTAGCTTCGAGAGTTGCCTTGGAGTCTTTGAGCTGACTTCTGATCTCAGCTCTAGACATTGCAGGTAATTTAGGATGGTATACTGTATGGGAACCTATATCCAGAACTCCACTGTCCAAAGCTTCTTTTAGTTGGGCCCAGCTTAAGTAAAACTTGTATCTAGGATTAGAGATCACAGTTGGATAAATAAAAACAGAAGCTCTCATTCCGTATTTTTTCAGCAATGGAACAAGCACATCTCTATGCGTTAGAGATCCATCATCAAAAGTTAAAAGAACGGGACGAGTGGGGAAATCAGAGCCAGCCTTACCTTGTTGGTATTGATAGAATTGGTCCAAACTAATGGTTTGGTAACCTAAAGATTTAAGATACTTGAACTGTTCTTCTAAAAGGCTAGGATCTAAATTATATCCCCCCATTGGATCTTGGTTCCCAACCAGATGATGATAGCATAAAACAGGGATACCTTTTCCGTGGCCTAACTCGGCATTTTGGGTATTTGTATCGTATTGCGTTTTAGGAGGAAGTTCTGAAACTCCAGGAAGAGAATTTTCGTATTTCTTAGAAGCAGTTTCTTTTTCCTTCTCTTTAATCTCCTGCTTTTCCTTTTTGGAAACCTTGGTTTTCCCTTTTTTCCTGCGCTCTATACGTTTGGATTTACGGGAAGAAGGTTCCGCAGAAGCAATAGATTCTTCTTTTTCTTTTTTAACCTTCGCTTCTATCTTAGGAGAAGGCGAAGAAGTTTCTTCCGATCTAGGAATTTCTCTTTTAGGAGCGGAAGGTTTAGGACCTTCTTCTTCCTCTTGGTTCGTTTTAGATTTAGCATCTGAACTTAAAAATTCGCGGACAGGTCCCGCATAAATTACGGAAGAAGTGAAGATACTTAAAAAGACTAGAATGGAAAAGCTGCTGATTTGTTTATACATGGACGATCAGTTCCAAGATTCTTTCAGGCAGATGACGCGCAACTTTTTACTAAAATACGAAGTATAGTAAAAGTTTATTAAATAGGGGAGAGATTCGTCTTGAAGAAGGACTTTTAGGAGGACCTTCCCCCGAAATTTATTGACAAAGCCCGTCTTTCGGAAAGATCGACGGGCAGGAAGTTTATTTTTTTCCTTTTTCCTTAATCAAACGTTTCAGAACAGACTCTGAATGACCGCTTAGTTTGATAACAGCAGCCTTGTTCGGTTTCTTTTTTTCCAATTCTAGTAGAATGGTGGAAAAACGGAACTTTCTGCGAATATGGTTCACAGCTGGAATAGAAGTTTTGAAAAGTCTAGCCAACTCATGATCCGCATTTCCTTCCTGATTCAGGTCGTAAAACTTGGAAAGTTTAGCATCGTCCCAAACGATCTTCTCGTCCGTCTTATAGTAGTTATGGTATTCTAGACGACGGCTGTTTCTTTCGTAAGAGCCTTTGTTTCTTTTCTCTCTCCAAAAAGGATGCCTATTCCTTGCATATTTTATGTCATCTATTGTATAACCGGATTTATTTAACCATTCTGTGGTAATACTGGACTTCTTGGGTCCTTCTAGTCTTGATTTGATGGAAAATTCAATGTACTGCTCTGGCGTTTTCGCAGAGAGGAGTTTCTTTTTTTCCTTTTCGTAATCCATATCCTTGCCTTGCGATTTCTAATGCACCGTCAGGTGTTATTTTATCTTTTAGTCGGTGGATAGTGTTCCTTACCTGGACCAATACCGAAACTCTTTTTCAAATTACTGTAGGAAAAAACAAAAAGCTTCTTTGTCTGGTCTAGGCTATGCAGAAGAGATTCGCAAAACCTCCTTTAAAGTATACTAAGCAACTTAACGACTCAAATGCTCTTCCAAAGTTTGTCCCTCTAAGGACTACAGGAAGCCGTTAGCATGACCTCGTCCTCATACAAAAATATCACATGATAGAAAGTTTGTGTACGATTCATTATTATTAATCGAAGTATGAAACATTTAGGTTTTTCTGTCTCAGTTCCGACGAATAGTAACATTGCCGTCCTTCTTCTTTCTAACATTTATTAGACTTTGGTTTTTCGATTCAGATATAATTCTATCTTTTCGAAAAAAAGAAACCAGCAAAAATGACTAAGGTCTCAACTGAGGTTAGTCACCATGTTATTCGGAACTTCAAATAAAGGCAGAATTAGAGTAGTTACGGCTTATTTGTGCCTTTTTTACTTATTCAATTTTTCCGTTAGTTCTCATGAAGAAGGAGCGGCTCACCCACACGCAGACCAATGCCGCGCTGATAAAGAAAAATTCTGTAAAGAAAGTCCCAAAGGAGATATTCTCTCTTGCTTAAAAAAGAATGAGGAAAATCTTTCCGAAGACTGCAAAGAACTATTACAAGAAGTCAGAGAAAAAGCAAAACTTAGAATGGAAGCTTGCAAAGAAGATAAGGAGAAGTATTGCTCCAATCGAGGAACAGCTGTTATCCGTTGTCTCCAAGAGAACAAAAATCTTTTAGGAGAAAAATGTAAGTCCGCATTATTCTCCACCTCTAAGTAAGGACATCCGAAATCTCGGCTCACTTTTCAAAGTCTGTATACAAAAGAAATTAAGTATACGAACTTTTAAATATAGGAACTACTACAAGTCGTAGCGGGAACCTTTTTGGTATACTGCACAAATTCTATTGTATACAATCGAAATTGATCTTGTCCATGTTGTATACAAGACTGTTTATACGACAAGAAGCGGAAAGAGGTTTGTCGAAGTGACTACAAAATCCTAGACTTCTTTAGGCGCATGGGCGAAGGTTGCATCATGGGCGCAATAACGCAAAGCCGCGGTCTCGCGTTTGCATTACGCAATTAGTTTAAAACCTCAAACTTCACCACCACTTCCCCAACTTCCGATAATCAACATTATGTCGCATTAGATAGAATCCTTTGATGAACGATCAACCACATAGGTAACACTTTAAACCAGTCACATGGGTTACACTTTTAGTAAGAAAGATTATAAGTGAGCTTCTCATATTTCAATACTTTTCCAGTATAAAGATCTAATATTCCAAGAACTGCATTCGTAAAATAGATACGACAAAGACGATCCGATATCTCTTCGAAACCTACTATCTCACCAATCAATGGAGCACCGAAAAAAACTCTGTGAGGACCGTATTGAGAAAAACCGCTTTCATAAACTTTCTCTGCTACTACATGTGTTGGATACGCAACCTCTTGAAGTTTGGAAGGAAAAAGTCTTGATGACTGAATGTAGACTGATGCTGGTGTTTGATAACCTAAAGCTTCATGCGGTCGTATCTCGTTGTACTCTTTTTTGAATCTATCGAATGACTGTTGTTGTTCTTCTAAGGAAGCCCTAGGAGGAAGCGCTGTTTCTTGCTTCAATGTTCGGTGCATTCGTTCGTGCCGACCATTCTGCTGAGGTTTGCCAGGTTCTATTCTTTCCGGACGAATTCCAAGTTTTAACCACCAAACGGATAATTTACTTAATCCTCCAATAGCTTTAGAAGCAAACGGACTTCCGTTATCCGTCTTAATCGCTAACGGTAATCCATATTCTTTAAATACACGTTCAAAAGCTTGTTTTACGCTTTCTGTATTGGTTTTCTTGAGGATCTGACAATCTAAGAGAAGCCTACTATTTGCATCAGTGATAGTTAACGGATCACAACGCATTCCATCGCCAACAGTAAAGTGTCCTTTGAAATCAGCACACCAAACATCGTTGGGAGTAATTGCATCGGAAAAAGGAAAAAGAGACTGTGGAGTTTTTTTCCTGCGAGGTTGTTGCCGAACTAAACCCTTCCTTTTAAGAATATTCCCAATCGTTGTTACACTCGGCCAAGACTTGACTCGATGGTATTTTACTTTTAATCTCCATAGTAACTTTCGAGGTCCCCAAGAAGGATGCTCTTCCCGCATTCGAATAATTAGATCTACGATATGCTTCGGTGTTTCAAGTGGTTGAACTTTTGGAGCTCTTGACTTCTCTTTTAATCCGTCGATTCCTTCTTTTTCATATCGCTCCAGATACTTGTAGCCGGTTTTTCGGCTAATGCCAAATTCCTTACAAAGATCTGCGAAGATCCATTCTTCCCGCTTAAAAGCAGCAATAAATTTGATTCTTTCCTCGATCACAAGTGACTCCTTCCAAGGCATCTGGACACCTCCAAATGCCTGAATATTATGTCACCTATGTGGGTTTCTGTATATGTTACCTATCTGCCTTGATCATACCTCTCCGTGAACATAGTCAAATAGCTAGCATTCAAAGCAAACTTACTCGAATAAACTAAACTTATACCCAAATATACCCCTATTTTACTAAAATTTGCTAAGAATTTCAATAAAAATCCAGTTGAAACTTCTACCTTTTCCCCGAATCTAATCTTACAGGACCAAAATGGAAAAAGTAGTCAAAGGCGTTACTCTTCCCAAAGATAAAAAAGTTTCCTCTCTAAAAGAAGCCCGTTCGGAAATTATCAAACGAGCTTCTTCTTCACCCGGCTTAATTCATTCTCATAAACGGTCTTCAGATCGCGGAGTTATCGTTAGATCTGAATCCGTAGAAAGATTTGTGAACAGGAAAGTTTCCAAATATATTATAGAACCGGAATCCGATTTTAGTTCTTGGTTTTTCTTAAGCTTACCTGAGTTGCCAAATGACTGAGCCTCCAAAAGATAATGGACCTATAAATTCTGATCTTTCTGCGTTTTTGCGAGCACATGAAATTAGTGTATTAGCGAAAAAAGATGTAGAATTAGAAAAATTAAAATTCGCTCAGTTCGAGGCGCAGGAAGAAACTAAAAGAATTGATATTGAACTTGCACACGAAGATAAAGCAGCTAATCGACGACATCGGCTTACTTTAATCGGGCTAGGATTATTTGCTGCAGTATTAATATTTGCGGGATATCTAGTAATGCAAGGAAATCAAATGGGTTCGTACATCCTGACTGGCACATTAACGTACGTAGCTGGGCTCCTTTCTGCTAAACCATTTAAAAACTATATGTCATCCGATAATTTTGATGAAGACTCGGACTAAAATATAATCTTTATTGAATCTTCCCAATTGCCCCAGGCACATTTAAAAAGAACCGTTTCGAAGAATTATTCGGTATTCCCATTGTGCTTATTTCGTTCCCACTGTCGATAATTACTATCTTTGAAGTGTCTACCCCTTGCAGGTGTAATTCCGAAATTCTATTTACTACTCCCTCTAATGTGTACAATTCGGATTCATTTGGAATTCTATTATTTTCCAGTATAGATTCATACCGAATAAAGAAAAGAGGTTGAGAATCCTTTGTAGACATTAGTTTTTCAGACTCACTTAATTCAATCTGTCTATGCTTACCTTCAAATCTGAAGGACAAGTAGCGTAAATCCAAGAAATTAAAAACCCATCCCGAATTGAATAACGATAACCAGTACCAATTCGTTCTATGAGGCTATCTTCATTCATCTTACCTAAGAAAGGTGTTCCATGTAAATCCTTGATAATTATCAATCTGTCAATTTCTGGTTTATTTGGGAAAGAAATCAATCCATCTCGAATATTCTCTATATATGCAAAATGTGTAATTTGACTTTCCAATTTTGAATATATATAATTGGAATCAGACGCTTTTATTAAACCTTCAGAATCGATTTTACCTATGAAATAGGTTCCAGATGGTTCTAAAAAGATAATTGGAGTATCTTTTCTTGGAACATTATTAGCCGAAAAATTCTGCCAAGGGATTTTCCAATTTGGTACCGTTTTTCTATTTTCGTTAGCGTCCAAAATGATCGACCGCATTCTTGCCTCTATTGTCAAATTGAAAATAGACATGAAGTTTCGTAATTAAAAATATACGTGTTAATAGCAACTAGTTAGCCAACTTATTATAGAGCAAGCGCCTATAGCACATCTCGCATAATCCCCTTAGACGACTAAGGTATATATCCAAAATATAATATAGATCATAAAATTGTCACAGATCGAACAAATCTAAATGGACAAAAAGAAATAAAAGGCTATATTGACACCTAACAATAATTATGTGAAACATAACGACAAGGTGTTAAATGAAATACAAAAATGCGTCTTTGAGTGCCGAAGAGACCAGAAGATTTAAAATACTTAACCGAGTGCGAGAGTCGAAAGGGATGCCCGAGTTCGAGCCAGAAGAATATAAACAAATTGTAAATTTATTCAGCGATAAGAACGGAAATTTATCAGGCGCTTTATTAAAAGTTTATGAAGTCGCTTATATAAAGTATGGGTATCGGCTCTCGAGTATGAAGATACCATGCAAAAAATGCAAAGAGAAAAAAGGATTTAGATTATTCAGGTATATAAAGAATACGGGAGAATTCTTCGATACTTGTCGCGATTGTAACCCATCTCAGCACTCAGGGTTTTATTACGTTGATAGACGACGTAAGCTAAAACTTTTAAAAAGACCTACCCCGAGAATGTCCTTTAAACAATATAGAAAAGAAAAATTAAAATACAAAGATTCCGCTAATCGATTCCACCCAAGACAAAAAGACTCCATTCAAAGAATGGTTCAGGTGTTTGGACGGAAAATATTTAGTAAGGAAAAGCCATGTAAAGACTGTGGTAATTTTTTCCCGCTCTATATGTTCCCTGCAAACTTTAATTCTACATATATTTGTAATCGTTGTCGAGGGTGCGAATCAAGGAGAATAGCAAAGTATATTCGCAACCGTATAGAAAAAGGAAACTCTGCCAAAAAAAGAAAATGAAAATGTGATTTTGGTTAGAGTAAAAGTATAGCTCCAAAGATTAGAGTCGTTAATATCCCATACGAAAAAATTGTAAAGTTCTCTTGAAAATTATTCGGGCGATTCCTTTTTGCATATTCAGTATTGTTTAGAGCGACGTCTTGAATGTATTCTAGACACTCACGATTATTCTTTTCTATCGATCTTATCCCCTTTACTGAAATTGCTTTTGAATCTGGTATATTTTTCGGAAGATAAATCGGTTCTTTGCAATGCTTATTAGGCTCATAGGGGATAAGATTGAGGGTATTGGAAACGCAATTACAAAGTATTAAGGAAAAAATGAAGTAAATAAACTTCACTACCCTAATCCTCTGTAAAATGAATTGGATCTCTAATTATACCTGAAGATTTGCATTCTTGAGACTGCAACAGAGCCGCATTCATGCAGCCGCTAGTGTAACTCAAAAGAAGGGCTACTACAAAAAGTAGAATCTTCCAGTTACCTTTTATCCAAGTAACGATTTTGTTTAATAACGAAATTTGATCCATTTAAACTCCTAAAAATCGAATTCCTACTCTACCGATGGTGGATTTTGTCCAACACCGTTGCCTCGTATTTTTGAAATGAAATCTCCGAGCGCTTTAATTATCTCTGAAAGTTTGTACCAAGACATTAATGTCAGTCCGAAGATTGTAAGGATTGCATGTAGTTTTATACCTCCGAAACCTTCCGATACAGAGGCTTCGGGAAAAGCTTGCAAAACGTAAAACCCGTATAACGAAATAGCAAGGCCTAGGAAAAATGTTTTGTTTGAATGCCGCCAAGGGTCTTTAGAGACTACAATAGAATTACTGAGTATTGATCTTAGATCTTTTGCATTGTCCGACTCCGGAGGCATTTCTAAAAGATCTACAGCTTTAATGGGTGATTTAGTTTTCATTATATGCCTAAAATTCTTTTCGCAACGTCTTGGTTGTGAACGACATATACGAATCCCTTAAACAAAGGATTCTCATTACGAGAAACTTTCTCTGCAAACTGCATGTGAGAAATAAAATCCAACCACTCAGAGTCTATCCAAGTGGCTTTAGTGACAGTGCAGCCTAATGAAGACTGACCAACGAAGTCCTTATCAACTCCTTGCGCGTGTATATTAATAGCGAAGCGACCAGTATACACTGGATCTTTTTCGTCCCAAACGTGATCTGAGTTTGCATCCCTTCTTACTATGATATCAGATGCTTGATTGAAAGCTACATGACCACGATGCGTTCCGATCTTCATACGATAGATACCGGGCTCTACTCGTGCTTCACCTTTGGAAATGCCGTAATCTTCTAAAACTTCTTCGGATACATTACCGGGGTCCATCGTAACTACACGGAAATCGAATGAGTCTCCCCCTTTGTCTACATTGAACAATAAATCATTAAATCGATCGAAAGTATCATCGTTCAAAGTTACGAATCCATTCTTAATTGAAATCCCTCGCTGTCCGATTAAAACTGCTTCTTTATCGTATTTGATTCCGTAAAGATTTGTACTTTCTTCCTTTAGAGTTTTTAGAAAGGCTTTGTGATCCATGCTATCTAAATGATTGCATGGACTTGAGATTATCGGTGAGAACGGATTAACCGAGGGAACCTAAATGTATTTGAGAATAGCGATGCTTGCTACGCTTCCACCATTCTTTTAGTTCGTTAGTCATTTGATTTATTCTAGCTCCAAAAAGAGCGGATGTTGCGCTCATTGAAGTCCCTAAGCTTTCTGAAATGACTCCAACGGAAATCGAATAGTTAGAAACACCTCCGATAACTCCTTCTCCGAAGCTAGACATTACGGAAATACAAAATAGTTTAAGAATTTGCTCTTTTAATTCGGCTGGGACACGCGAAGCGTGATCGTATCCGGTTGTGTAATCGATTCTATATGCTCCGGGAAGGGAATTCATACCTTGAAGCCCGCGCCATGCTTGGATACCTGTGATAGATGGAGCTAAATTTGACCATGGTACTTTCGTAAAAACGGCGCGTAAAATTCCGGTTTTATAATTTGGAACAGCGCGATCTTTTAGATCGATTAACGTTGATCCCGTCCAAGGAAATGTCAGATCCCATTTATGAAGTCTGCAAAGAGGTTTCTTTCGTAATTTAACTTGGAAAGAGTTCGATTTTGTAGAATCGTAATCATATAAATCATCCCATTCGGAATAAGATTCAGTTTCTCCGGTTGGGTTAAGATCATATCTTCCCTTTTCGCTAGGTAGAGGGCGGTGCCGCCATAGCCTGGGATAGATGTCCCATTCAATTTCTTGCGCGAATGCCCTAACGGTTTGGTCGATCCAGTTTTTTAATTGGAAATCTTCAATTTGGGATCCCCTCGTTGAGATAAGGGGTTCGTTTCCAAAAAACATTATTCTTCGAAATTCATCCGGATGGATTAAACAACCCCATTCTGGAAGAAGAGTATTTTGATCTCTGGCTCTTTCTGGATATACTCTTAGAGCTAAATCATGATATTTATAATCCTCGGATTGGTTGTTTAAATCGCCGGAAAAGCCGAAGGCCATCCCGCAGTGTATGATTTATTAAATAATCGGATGGCTTATTTCAGATTTTGCGAATTCTAAATGGTCTATAGGAAGTGAGTAAAATTTTCCGGATGTAAATTCGCAAATTATCGTTTTACCATCCGCAGCGATCTCTTTTACTCTAGCAAGCATCCCACCTACGTTTACTTTTCCCGTCGCATAAACACGCATTATCATGCCAGGCTTTGGAAATTTTGGACTGGAACCGTAGGATCTTCGTTGTTCCCTTGCTTCTTTTTCAAATTGTAGGTGACGATCAGTCATTTCTTTTATTTGAGCTTCTACTTTAGGATCTTTCTTTACGTTATGCTGAATTCTATTTCGTTCTTGCTTCGCTTGTTGGATCTTTTTTTCTCTCGGTGAATGTATATCCTGCCCCGGTTTTACCCAATGCGTTATATTTCTCCCTAAAGAATCTGGAATTTTTTTGGCTATTAAACCTGCGTGAGAAGCTGTGCCTTTTTGAGTGGTCGAATTCATGCGATAGTTGTCGCTGGAATAAAGAAGCCTGTTACTTCAAGTATTCCAGAAAAGGAGGCTTCTTCCAAACATAGTGGGAAAAGAAATTGAATAGGACCTGTTCCGTTTTTAGTGAAGGGGCGAAATTTAGGATCTTGGTTTAAGGTACTTCCTAGAATTGTCCAAGCCCCAGTTGCGTGAATTGCAGTGATGAAATAAAGCTTCTTAGGGTCGTTTAATTCTACTGATCCCGGAATATTAAATTGATTTTGGAGTTGGAGTCTTGCTAAGTCCTGAAATGTTAACGACTTCATTATTTAGAAGTCTATGCAATGAATGAATATCGGAATAAAAGGTAAACGTCTCCTTTTCCGATTATCTTTAAGATCAAGCTGGTTTTTCCCTGCGGAAAAATTCGGAAAAAATCACTGATACGAAAAAATCTAGAAATACTCCAAGAATGGGGAATCTAGGATCAGGAAGGCCACGGGGAAAAGATTATCAAAAGAATTTAGAAAAACGAATTCGTCTTTCTAAATCAAAACAAGTAACCCAAGATAACACGATCAATGCGAATGTAATAAATGAAAGGTTACTTCACTTAGCTAAATCGTTCTTTAATACAGTAAATTCCCAATCAGTTGCGGGGAGACTTTCTAAAAACCCCACTTACACTTACCAGCAATATCAAAATATCCGAGATGGAGTTCTGCTACGCCCAATCTGGCGAGTTCCCTACGAAATTTTACGCAATGCTTCATACGGCACTTCAATCATTTCCGCTATCCATACGGTTCGCGTGGATGGCCTTTCAAGATTCGCTCGTATCTCGAAGAAAGAAGGTCTTTGGTTCCGCATGGAAGAAGAAGACGAGGAAGTTACTGAAGAGATAGAACTTCGAAAGAAAGCCTGTGGTAAGTTCTTCGAGAAAATGGGTGATCTCGTCGATGGTTGGCAGAATCGCGATCATTTCTTTCCCGTTTTCGAAATGATGATTCGAGATACTCTCACATTAGATTCTATTTCATTTTGGTTAATTAGAAATGCTCTAGGAAAATTAATCGAGGTTCGATATTTAGATCCCGCTACGATATTCCCTGTAGATCCTAAAATTGGATATAGGGGCGATAAATCTATCGCATACGTTCAGATGATAGATAACACTGTCGTCGAATCGTTTTCCGCTTCGGAAATTGTTTGGAATCATAAAAATCATTTATCCGATGTTCAAATGCGTGGGTTCGGTTTTTCCCCGCTTGAAGCCTGCATACTAGATTTAACAGGAGTAATTAATACATTAAAATTTAATAGAGATAGGTTCACAAGGCAACCACCGGCGGGTTTCTTATCTGTTCTTGGAGATTTATCTCCGGAAACGATAGAATCTTTAGAACTGCAATGGCAAGAAATGATCTCCGGAATGGATGATTCTCATAAAATCCCAATTCTTGGGACTTCTGCCGGAGAAGTTTCTTGGACTCCATTAAATCTTCCGAACGATATGGTCTTCAAAGACTTTATACAATGGTTAGTGTCCTTTGTTCTCATGGGTCATGGAATGGATTCAGCAGAAGTCGGATTGCATTTAATAAATTCCCCTGCAATGTCCGAAGCAAATCCGAGAGATAAGATTAAAATTTCTATAACAAGATCTGAAAAAGCACTACTTACTTCATTCGAGCATACTCTTGGACAAATAAAGGATTTCAGAAACGAAGATTTCCCCGGGATAGTTGTAGAATTCGTGGGCAAAGATCCGGAAGATGAAAAAGATAAAATCGCTAAATGGAAAGAAGAAGTAACGAATATTAAACTAATCGACGAGATTAGAAGGGCAAACGATCTGCCTCTGATCGGTGACACTTTAGTCGATCTATATGGAGTCGATCCTGAACAATATAAAATGTCTGGGGCTTTAATTCTAAATCCTACTTACCAACAGTATTTTGGACAAATCCAAGCCCAAGGTGGACAAGTTTTAAGCTCGGGAAAGCAAGGCTTTGAAGAGGACGAAGACTATCAAAATCCTGAAAATGATAGTTATAATTCACCCGAGGAAGATTTCAATATGGAACCAGACTACGATTTAACGTTTTAATTTTGTTAAGGACTAGGCGGATCGTATAAAGGAATAACCTTTAAGGAATTCTGAAAGTAAATTTTCAAATAGCCTACCGGATTGGAAGGAAGTCCGGCGGCAGATCCGGCCGTCCCGCTATTTTCCATTCCAGTATCAAAATTTGGAGATCGTAGAGATTTTTTAAAAATATCAGCATTCGATCCGTATAGACCGACCGCACTTGGTTCTACAAAAGAACTGGCATCCGGTTGAAAAACTAAGTAACCGCCTGACCCTCCACCACCAATTATAGCGAACTGTCCTTGAATAAGGGTTTCATTAAAACAATCGATATATACAGAAATGCTTGGATATATTTCTATAAATGAGAAATTAGAATCAAAGGTATTTGAATTATTTGATATTTCGATTCTAGCTAATGATATTGGTGCCGAAATATCTTTAGAAAGTGAAATGAATGAGCATGAAGTAGTACTGTCCCAAATAAATTGGCAGTTTTTAAATTTTCCAAATATAATTGCGATTTCTTTAGAGAATAACGGAACCGTTCGCCCTACTACATCTAGTACGCAATCTTCAAACGAAGGAAGTCCTGTAAATATTATTTGGTTTGATCTAAAATCAAGACTGATATTTTTTAATAAAGATCCTTTATCCGTACGAAGTATAGTTTCTGAATCAAATTCATAATTTCCATCTGGAATAGGAAACCTTTCTCCATAATCTAAGAAGCTGGAATCAAAAAAGATTGTCTTAGGGAATCTTTTTAAAGTCCCGGAAACGGCTGTGTATAGCTCAGTGAAACTTGTATAAATATTCCCACTTGCTACACCGTTTGGTTGAAAAACGAAAAGTCCAATGTCCCCAAGGTTTGAGATAGCAGGGCGTTGGTTATTAGAAAGAAAACCATCAAGACCAAGTGTAGCTATCCCACCCGGGATCCCTTTTTCGGAATTGCTGATCTTATTAAGTAAGTCTGCTTCTATAATCTGAACCTTGGAATTTAGGATTTCGTCTGAACTTTCTCTATTAGATATTTCTAACCCGATTTGATTCTCTACATACTCGCGAATCTGATTTGTTTTTAAATAGTCAAGTCTATAGGATTTCATTTATGCCAGACCATGACTCTCACTGGTTTATTTTGAAAATTTGAGTCGTCTGTGATTCCGATTGTAATATTTCCGGAATTATCGTAGAAAATAGTTTGAGCTGTATGCCAGTTCCCAAAGCCATCTTCGACCCAACCAGAAACGTCTAAAATATTTAATCCAAGAGATGAGTTTAATGCACAAACTCCTGTTGAATCGGTTGATCCTTCCATCCAGGATCTTTGAGCGATTGTTCCCGTAGGAGCTTGTCCTACCCCATTCGAAATCCCGATCCAAAGGAAAATTGATTGAAGGAGTTCTAATATTTTTGTTTCGATAAATTGCTTAACAGAACGAGCGGAAGGCGCTACAGATACTTCTGTAAACAAAGGACTATCGGTTACACTTACTCCGGAACTTAGGTTGTTATACGAAGGCGTATCTAAGAAATACCAGGAAGAAAGAGATTCGGAATAAGTTAGCTCCCAGTATCCGCCGTTTAGATCTAATTGCCAATCATCGGATATTCCTTGAATATTTTTCCCGTTTCTTAAGAGGGTGATCGGATTTGTTTCCGAAAGATTTGCGATATCTATAATTCCGATTACGGAATTATTTTTTGGAGTAGCAGGTAAAGTAATAGAGAATCCACCACTTGTGACATCTGCAAGAATTCTTTCATATTTAGAAGCAATATAGTCCGAATTAATAATCTGTGTATTCTTTAACGATCCGAAGTTTTCTCTCCAAGTTCCATCACCTGAAAGAAAATATTCCTGCTCTCCTTGTAAAGGAGTTGGGACTAGACCCTTTTCCCCAGAAATCAATTCGGATGCACCTTGGAATGGATTGTCAGTAGCTAAAGTACCCTCTTTATCTGGTAAGAACCACTGCCGAACCGAAGTTGCAAGAGACCTAAGCTTAGAAGAAATCGTAACAATGTTTTCGGATATTAATTCGATTCCTGGATTTCCCGTATCGGAAGAGAGCCCAACATAGCCGAAAGGAATATTTCGTTCAGATTTTAATTGATACTGTGGATGGTCATTTCCTGCTGCTAATCCAAGAAGGGATGAATGCTGTTGTACTCTAGCTGTTGTTTTAATCCAACGACCAGGTGAAGAATTAGAAAGATCATTTGGCTTAATGATTCGAAGAGGGTCATTCGGATCTGGTGTAGGCAAGAGCGATTGAGTATCAAATTGGTAAAATGCGAGTTCATCTTCTACTTCACGAATTTGTTTATCGTTTCGATCTTCAGGAGCAATCGACATCAATTCCGATAAGTTTTGAACTGGGACGTTCCAGTTTGCAAGAACCTCGCTTCGTAAATATTCGAGATTTACAGCGTCTTTGTTATCGGTTGGGTTTGCTACCTTTATCGTTGCAAAATCAGAGTCGTCTGGATTTCGAACTTCGATGGAAGAAGCGTTAGTTTTTAATTGAACTCCTTTTCTACCAAGCCGGATCTTTGAACCTACTCCAAATAGAGAAAAATCGAATACTTTTCCCATTGATTATCCGAGATATACTTCAACTCGAATTTTATTTGTAGCGTATTCAGTAGAAACTCGAAGAGAGCTTAAACTGCCAGTCCAAGCGAGAAACCCTTCCGATAATTCTATTTCATCCGAAGTCCCGTTTAATCGAACTTTAATTGGAGCAGGATCAGAAGCTTTAACACTAATCGCAGTATCATTTTCTTTATATGATGCAAGTATTATAACGTACTTAAATTCTATTCCATTCGGAATCGGAATATCCACTAAATTATCTGATTGCGTTATGTTTTTAGTTAGTCTTTGAGGTTCCTGTACACCATATTCTTTCTCAAATTTCTCTAAGAGCCTTTCTACTGCCGCTCCATCTCGGGTAAGTAGTTCAAAATGAATGCGATGGTATTCCATTCTTTCATTTTGCGAGAAAACCTATAATCGGAGAAAAAAAGGGATTCTATCTAGACTTAACTTTTAGGGTCCCACCACCTAAAGTACTTTTTACGATTGCATCTTTTAGAGAAGAGATTCCGCCAACTGCCATTTCTAAAGTGGCTCTAAGACCATTTATTGTACCAGCGACTAACGGTAGGGAAATATTTTCTAAAGCTTTTATACCATCGACGACTTTATTAAATACCGCTTGGTTATCTTTAAAAAGATCAAGCATCGCTTTATTTAGATCATAACCTATTTGAGCTGCACCTCCGCCATATTTAGCGAAGTCTTCTTTTTTTAAGTTATCTAAAAATGTAACTTTATTTTCACCTGCTTGGATTGAGTTATTGTCTTTGCTAAAAGTATTCGTATTGAATTTAAGATTTTCTGATTCGGTAAAACTTCGGCCTTCCATTTTTCCCAAAATCCCTCTAGTAAGTGGATCCAAATTACTTAACGAAGAAGATACATACTTGCCCGGATCTTTTTCCGATTCTCTAAGAGCCGCAAAAAAATCTCCTTTATTATCCTTTATTGCTTCTGCCATAGATAAGGCACCGACTATACCACCACCGAATACACCTTGGCGTCCTTGGTTAGATAATTCTTCAGCTAATGAAAGTCTTCTGCCTGGGTCCATACTCCCGTTTTCACGACCTATTCCAGCGGCAAATTTAGTAAAATTCTCTGTGTCTCCCGAATATCCTCTTCCTCTCAAATTCTCTGATATCTGAGCCAGTCTAGAAATGTACTCAGATTGCCTTAAATTGGTGAATCCAGTAGCGTGCGCTCCTCCTCTCAAGTATCCAATATCTAAATTTTTATTTTCCTTTCGAATCGTTTCAAGCTGACTTACAATTTCTGTAAGGCTTTTTCCTTGCGAAGCAGAAAACCTCATAGTCTCATCGTCTGTAAGATTTCCTTTTCCAAATATTCTTTCACCGGTAATTCTACCACGTGCAAGGTTAGATTGTGCGACTTCTGCATTCGCAAACAGCCCCCCTCCCCCTCCGACATATTGTCCCGTTGCACCAAATGTTGAAGCTTGGCTCTGCATAGCTGCCGTATATTGTTCACCTACAGCCGATACTATTTTTGCAATTCCACCTGCAATAGCGATACCAGCACCGATATAAGGTAACGCCTGACCAATGGTGCTTAATCGATCTCCTTGTCCACCTCCCCCACCTTGATTTCCAGGATTGTTTGAACCTGAACCACCGCCAAAATTTCCGAGTCCAGATCCAATTTTATCAAAATGAGCATTTTGGATTTTTATTTCTGCTTTTTCTATTTTACCAGCTGAACTATTCCCTTTTCCAAACGTGTTAAATCCAGATTCGAAGTTTCTTTCCGTAGAGTCCGTATCGCTAATATCACTCCCATTTTTCTTTTTATTTCTGAATTTATCCCTTATCTCTTTATATGCGGCGAGTTTTCTTTCTATTACACCTGCAAATCCGCCACTTTGAGTCTCATCTAAGTCAGAACTAACGGCTAAAGTATTTGATCCAGCGTGAGAGCCCGAAGAATAATAAGAGCTAAGAGAATCCTTCTTTTTCTTTGCAGATTGTGACTTTTCTTTTGGAGTTCGAATTTTAACATCTATACCTTTCCTTCCACGTTTGGAAATTCGTTCAAAAGCCTTGTCGAAATTATTTAAGTCGGGATTGACTTTCGCTTTTATTTCGATGGAATCATTCATACTCTTTTAATTCTTCTTCTATCTTTCGAAGGATTGCTTTTCGTTTACTTTCACCTTCATTCATTAACATTTGCGCGGAAAACCCTCCGTGCGCTGCCAGGGTAGTTGCCAAGGTAGGGCTTATATCCGCGAGGAATTCGTCCGCTTTCATTTTTTGAACTTGCTTCTTCGTGAGTAGAAGGTTGATCTTTCGTTTGTACCTCTGGAAATCCACTTTCGCTGTCGCTTCTAGGAGGAATATCTTCTGAGCGAAAAATAGATTCCCCTTCTGCATTTCTTCCGGGTAAATCCCGAACTCCTTCATAAGGAATAGATCTAGAATTGTCTCTGGATCCCCGAGAGCGCTTAGGGTGGTTATTTTTTTTTAACTCAGCTTGGAAGGCCCGGTCTTGCTTATCATAGTCGTTAAAGAGTTCGATTACGAAATTCTGATCGTCTATATCTTCAAACGTTCGAATTTCGGGGAAGTCATCCGATTCCGGTAAGGCTTTCACTACTTGGTCTAACGTTTGGATTGCAAATATATATCCAAGTGTCGAGGATGGGATCGATTCCAGAGCGACTCCACCAAGTCTTCGACCAACTGCTAAATCAATGTCTATACGAACCTTGGGAGTAGCTATTTCTGCATCGAAAGTTAAAGTTTTTCCTTCAAATTTTGCGTTAAGAAGTATTTTTCGATTAGGTGATAAAATTTTCATTTATCACCTCTTAGTTGTAAGCTTCTAACGGTTCGAAATCTAGTAGCTCAAATTCTACACTTCTACCAGAGAATTCGTTGTTACTTAAATTGAAGCCATCCGATTGAACAGCACCGACTAAGAGTCCAACCCTTCGGCCAGTCGATTTGTCTATTATAAGAATGTCATAAAGATCGTCTGCCCGAGAGTCATCGTTTGAATTAATACTTACAACGCCTTCTTGTGCAGACCTTAGAATGTGAAATTCAGCAGAAGCCGAGCCTTGCCAATCTAATGATTTTAGACCTCTCGGTTTTCTATATCCTATTGCTTGGATACGTTCAACATGGTTGTTAATCGTTACTTGCAGGCTTTTCATAAAGCCCACTGCGATTCCATTTAGTTTTACTATTGCGTCGTTTCCGGTTAAAATGTCCGGATTTGGTCGTTGACTGACTGCCATTCCCCATTTTCAGGGAAAATTAAAAATCGGTGATATTATCTCACTGGGAACCTGAGTTAGTACCCCGAACTACATCAAGGGAAAGAAGGAAGAATAAGAAATTCAAAGGACTAACCATTGTTCCATCTGAAAAAATAAAATAGCGAACATCTCCATCCGATCGCATTGCAATGTTCTCGTCGAACGCAGGAGTCCCAGTATAAATGTTTCGGGTAAGCCAACCTCTATCCACTGTATAAACAAATTTGAATCTTTGAACTAATGCAGTTTTTAAATCCGCATCAGTTAGATTTGTACCAAGAGCGGACGGGTCCGTGGGGACTTCTCCGGTAAAAGTCGAGTCTAACCATTCTCGTAAATCTTTTACGATAGCAAGAGCTGTACAGACTGTGGAAGTTTGATTAAGAATTAAATTCTCTGCTTGGTAAGAAGTTAAAGCAAATTCAATCTTAAAGGGACCATTATTTGGTTTTCGGGTAACTATTAGAGCACCGGCTCGAATCACTTTGTTAATTTGCGTTTTTGTAAGTTTCTCCGGAGCATCGATAATATTTAGGTCTTTATTTGTCGGTGTTTCCCGAACATTCGCAGCTGCTTTGATCGCGTTGTGGATTACTGCGATCATCCAACCAGAATATGTTTTATTTGTAATTCTGTCCGCCATTCTGGTAGTCACCGGTGAGAACCCCAGAGTTAAAAATTCAGAATTTGTATTCTTTATATCTTCTATTCTATCATCAATAGATTTCGTTGTATCTAATCCGCAACCGCCAAACCTTTCATCTGATCCATCCGGAGAATTGGATTTTGCAAGTTTATCCGCTAAGTATAATCTCACAGGCTCTAAATCCGTACAGACATTCACATAAAATCCTTTTGCGACCTCTGTATCAAAAACCAAATCCAACGCATCTAACCAGTTCGTAAGACTAGGTATTCCTGTAATGCCCCCGGATAGATATTTGTAATTCGGCATATCTGCTATGGGCTTTCTTACTATTCCCGCTTGTATCTCTGCTAGTCCTTGGCCTTTGAAATATTTTTCTTGCTGAGTTAAGAGAGAATTTAGTATTTTTGAATTCCCTTTAATATCAAATGAATCAGTAGCCAAAATATGATCTAAGGTTTCTGTCTTTCTATCTGGTTGAGAAAGAATTTTGCAAGAGAATCCACCTTTCGAATTTATATACTCCGACAGCGAAAAAAGTGTCGGATAGTCTTTAATATTTGCGGTGATACTCGAAGATCCATCCGTAGAAGCACCTGTTCCTGTGGGTAGAGTAATAGAAAACATTATACCATCAAATAGAACTATCGCACTCGTAGCATCTCCCGAGTATTCTATCTCTATCTCTTGTGGTTCTAAAGTCGGAGATATTTGTATATTTTTAGCATCCCCGATCTGGATAATTCGTCCACTACTTGAAACACGAAACCGAATTTGATTTCCAAGTGGCCCAGGTATTACTGCAGTGACTTTATGAACCAACGGTTTCCACCTCTACTTCAGCGGCCACGTTTGGATTTACACAAAGAACTTTTATTAGAATAGGACCGGATACAAATCTTGAATCCCTAGATGGTGAAAAGGCATTCTCTATCGCATCTGCTAAATCACCTGAAGCAAGAATAGATCTGGATTCTTCTGTACTTCCAAACTCCATTATTCTTTTGGCATATTCTATGTTGGTATTATTCGCATTGAATCCATTATCTGATTGTCCAATGAGTATCAATGTATTCAAGTCAGGTGAAATTCCGCTAGGGGGCGCTGCCGTTCTAAATGCTCCCCGCGCACCTGGACGGATATATCCACGACCTAAAAACTCTACGTCTCTAGTTCCCATGGATCGAACTCCAAGCTTTTTCGGGGTCTTTTAGTTCTTTGAGTTTGCGGTAGAAGAATTCGCGGAACCTTGGAGATATTAACTTTCCAAGAGTTTTTTCTTTCTCTAAAAGAAACTCTTCTGGATTAATTTGTTTTTTACCTACTACGGAAAGAGGCTTTCGATCTTCCTGAACGTTTTGTTTTTTATCTATGAGTGATGTTTCTTTTTCCATTAGGAATAATCCGCTAGTCCGAAGTTGCCTTCGAATCTAGTTTTACTTCCTTTTAAATGAACATCGAAACCTTTAATATCGGGAAATAGGTATGAGGGTTTAGTACGAAAAATCGAACGGATCTGAAGTATTCGAACTGAAATTTCAAAACCCCATAATGGCTCTGGGAAATCCTGTGTATTAAGATTCGGTTCTGCCGAATCCGGCAAAAGTACACGACTTCCCGGATACAAAATAGGAAGATCGTTCTCCATTAAAAGAATTAGAGAATGTACTGTTTCAAATAGCCATTGAGCAGTTTTACGTCCCGCATGACCGGACGCAAATCCTACAATTGCAATCTCTGATTCGACGTGATGGGAAAATTCCTGTAAATACGATTCTCGGGCGAATCGGTCGATTAATGATTTTGGTGCTGCACGCTTCGAATCTTCTCTTTTTGATATTTCGTTTAAGTATCCGCTAAATTCTTCTGAATTTTTAAAGTGTCTTTCATTCAATCCTAACGATTGAGTAGGGATGTCTCTAACCCATTCCACACCAATCTTTGGAAATTGAGAGTTAGTTCCGCTTTGAGAAATTCCTTCTGTAAAAAGCGGATGACCGTGAATTATTGGAGCATCAATTTTCCGATCTATAAGACCAGTTAGTGGCAGAGTTTGTGAAAGATATTCGACAACTGCATCTTCGGGTGGAACTGAATAAGTGACAAGAATTGCACCTTTATCCCGGCCATCCCGTCTTCTACTTTCCTCGTCCCGAAGATCTATTTCCATCTCTTCGTTTTAAGATAAATGAAAATTCACTTTATCGGTTATTTTTCTTTTTAAGTAATTCCAAGATTAAATCTTTCATATCAGAGGCTACGGCCTGCTTTAAAGTTTTTGAATTTAAAGCTTTTTCAACATCCTTTTTAACTCCTTCTTGAATGCGTTGCGCTGGAATTTGCGGATAGTAAAAACCTCTAGATCTTTCAGAGACCGTTACGAATTTCATAAAGTTTCGCTGAACTTTTCCATTTTTATATTTTTGCTCTATTGCGAAAACGTTACCCCTTCCGGTCATGCCAGGATCTTTCCTATACTTATATTTATTCCGAGATACCAACTTTCCTTTTGTATTTTCTTCTTTATAAGATCCGGTTTTTATAATTACTGAATTGATTTCATTTTTCATCGGTCCGATTCCTGAACCATCTTCATTATTACTTAACGGAATTACAACGTATGGTCCTCTCTTCCCAACTCTCGCCTTTGAGCCACTAAGTAAAGCCGCCTTCATATTAAAACGTGCTCGGCCTTTTTCGATTATTTTCATATAATTGTATGTGCCTTTGTTCGGGTGATATACTTGAAATCCTCCTGGTATTTTACGCAGTAATATCCCTCCACCTCCTCCAGTAGATTTAGAAATAGCTTGCCTTCCCCACCAGGCGGGACGAGCCGATAATGTATTATGGGTCCAAGATTTTTGTGCGAGATTTGCGATCTGCTTTAATACAGATTTAACTCTAGGAAATTTCCCTTGTTCAAAGAGTGTTTCGTAATTCATAAAAAAGCCGAAATTATTCCCGGCTAATTTTAATTATCTCTTTACTGGTACGTTTTTAAATACTCTGAATTTTTCAGGAGCCAATATTTGTAAAACTCCATAATGTTCTATAATACCTTGACGTAACCTAAGTCTACCACCTGCCCCGTATGGAAAAAGTGATTTAGTAAATCCTAATAATTCGGATAGGATAAACGTTCTACTTTCATCAGTTGCAGATTGGGAATTAAAATCTCCTAGAACCATAATGGTTGTTCCCGGAAGATCAAAATTCAAATCTTGAAAAACTGTAGTTGGTCCAGAAGTGTTTCGTACAATCTCGACCATATATCGGATGATTCCACTTCCGGGTGTTGTTTCTCTAAAAACGGCAAACCTAGTAGTTGGTGGCCCTGAGTTTCCAGGAGTGAGTGTTATCTCGACGCCTCCACCAGTATTTACTGTTTCTGTTTCAATTGGGGAAGCTGCTGACCAGTGACGTAAATTTCCAGCACAAGCGCGATACTTGTATTCACCTGAATAACTAACATCAAACTTTGAGCCAGTAATCGATGGTATTGCAGCAAGAGCGATCGCAGGGGTCTCAGGAGAATCGGTATCGGAAGTCGGTCCTTCAACTAAATTACCATTCGAATCTAATCGTTTTGGAACCTCCCAGTCGTGACGATCCAACCAGATATCGTCCTCTAGCGTAATCATATTGTTTGCGCCATTGGAGTCCCAAATATGAGGAACTATATTTCCAAGACCTACCGAGTTCGGTCCCTGATTGTTGTTTTGAAGTACTTTTGCCTGACCTGCAAAATCGTAAATTTGGTCATACAAAGCTTTGGTTGTGTTGTGCATCCAAAGCTGATTTGCAAGTCCGAAATACTTGGTCCTTATCTTCGAAGTGTATTCTTTGATTTCGTCTGCACTTGGTAACTGTCCTCGGGCATCCTTTACAAAGTCAGAACCCAAATTCGAAATCTTCGTTGCGAATCCATCTTGGTTAAACTTGTTTATAGATTTGCTGCCAAACCAGTACGAACGCATCATGTTCTCCATTCCGCGTCTTAGTGCTGAGTTTGATTGTATGATCTCCGGATCTTGAACGTTTGCGACGGTATCTACTACTTTGTTAAACGCAAAGCCCTCTGCGACGTAATTGACTTCGTCATATAATCTTTGAATTTCAGAGTCTCTAAAACTTGGTTCGTCGGACTGCCCGATATAGGAAGTGTTATACCATCCTCCGCCATGAGATCGATTCTTGTTATATTCCGCTAAGACTTGATTTATTTGCCGCTTAGGAGTGTTTTTTAAAAACCTAAAGTCTCGATCCGTGGACACGATCGCAACGAACGTCTTGTCCAAAGATTGCATTGATAACGTTGAGCCACTAGATCCGACCTCTACAAACGGTGAGGCCCCATTCTGGGAGGTGTTCGCTTCAAACGCTTTACGTATCTCTAATAGTTGATCTAAAGTATGAGGACCGTTCATTAAACGTGTACCTCATTACTTTCTTTTGCATACGCGAGAGCCCGATTGGACAATCGACCTGTCGTTTCAAAATAGCTAATGTCCTCAATCTGACATTTTCCAATCTCAATCCCTTTGAGTATTAAGTTCCCGAACTTCTCTCTTTCGTTTCCAGGGATAATACCATCCGACTTCGCGACTTGAATTTGATTAGTTTGTGTTACTGGGGTTTTTGTGTTAGCTGGCTTGCTTGATATCTCCGTTAATTGACTTTTTAATTTTTGTATTTCTCGATTAAGACCGGATTGTTTGTCAACCTGGTCCATGACAAATTCAAGGCTTTCCGCAAGAACGGAAATATCGGATTTTAAGGCTAGTACTAATGACTCAACTTTTTGAAGAAATTGAAATCCAGCTATCTCTACATCAGTGTTTTGTCTTCCTTCTTCTTTTGTTTCTCCCGGTAGTTCAGATTTCGAAACTTTTGATTCTAGATTTTGATCTTCAGATGGAGTTTCAAAGTAAGCGCTTATAACTTCTTCTGCAAACGCTTGAGCGTCCGGCTCTGAAACACCTTTCGAAACCGCCCAATCTTTGATTTTGTCTGTTTCAGGCGAAACACTTCCATCGTCTAGAAGCTCCGTTACTTCACTTGCTAATGAGGGTAAATCAGGGGAACCTCCTTGTTGTTCGCTTTTGGAAATTGCGTTATCTTTACTGGCTGCTTTCTTTGAATTTCTAGCTTTCAGCCGTTCTATAGCGTCTTTGAACACATTATCCTCCGTTTAAGTTAAGGAAGATCGTGTCCGAAAGGTTTTCTAAATCGCTGCCATCAAAGCCGTAAGTATCGCGGAGATGACTTCTGATAACGGAAGTACGAAGATCCATACTTCCAGTTTTAACTAATAACTGAACATCGGTGAGAATTTGGTTTAGGGTTTGATCCTGAAATGTAGGAACAGAATAGATAAGGCGTGATAACCCTAAAATTTTTCGTTCTAGCGCATTAACCTTAGAATCTTCGTTCTCTTGCTTTTCTCTTTGTTCTTCAAATGTACAATCTAAGTAAGAGTCTTCTGAAATGGATTTGTGCAAATCCTTGAGCATTACTGCTCCTTTAAGTAATTGAACAGAAGTATCCGGATTGATTACTTCTTGTAGAGGTGCTAGTGCACACTTTCTAAGTTGAATTTTCTTGATTTTATTTTTCTGGACGTCGTTTGGACTCGCGAATCCAGACACAGAAGCTCCCCAACCGTTAAACCCTGCTTGTAATCCTTTTCGAATCTCTTCTACAAAGGAATTACCAGGGAACAAACGACCGATTATATATAAGCCTTCTTCTTTGATTCCCAAGGAGGATGGGAAATCTTCCTTCGTCCCTATTTCTTCGGGTGATCCAATAATGGCGGCTGATTTTGCTTTTTGGAGCTCTACAAGTTCTACGGCGGAAGGTTTCTTCTCTCGTATTTCTTTATCTATAAGATCTGTTAAGTGATTATAGTCTAGATAACCTTGCGCTTTAAACCTGGAGCGCATTTCCGGATCATCATAGGCCGATTTTAGAATGATTTCGCCCTGTCTGTCTTCCTTTTCCGAAGAAGCACGAATAAGGATTCTAATCGCTCCGGTTCTTTCTTCCGGCGTTGCTTTTAATATATGAAAGGGATGGAAAAAAAGCTTATCGCTCATCCCTCCTTATATGATAAGAAGATAAATCGATTTTGATTAATATGAATTTTTGTTTAGGGTTCAGCAATAACAGCAACAACCTTCAAAGATCCCGCTGTGGATCCACCTGGATTCCAATAGATTCGTCCTTGCGAGATTAATTCAATTTGATCTAATATGAGTTGAGAATATATTCCAAGTTCAGTTAAGTCCGAAGTTTCATTTTCTATGTATTTTGTAGAATTGATTGTATCTCCAACAGTTATGGCAGGACTTCCATCGAATGTTGAAAGGATCTGAATGAATATAAAAAGAACTCTTGTCCCTACTGGTAAAATTTCACCGAGATTGTATGTACCGCTTGGAGTTGAAAAATCGATTTGAGCATCTATGTATCGAACGTTCTTCACTTCTAATTCCGAGATTATTTCATCGTCAGTAAATGGGCCAAGGAAGGAAGGCATAATTACTTATTGAAATATTCTAGAAAATTCAGACATCGGAGATTCTTATTAAGCTACTTTCACAATATCTCTATTTCTTTTTTTATTAAATACGATACTGGAAATGTCGGATTTTAAATATTCTTTATTCTCTTCGAAAAATTGTTCAACTAAAGGACGAACTTTTGTTTTGAAGTACGACCATTCGGGATTATACTTCTCATCGAATTCTTCATTTTTGTATTTACTTTCGTAAAAATACATTTCAAATGCTCGTGCAAAGCATTCGCAAGACCTTGAATAGTATTCTGAAGATCTTTTATCTCGCATTCCTTTCCGGAATATTGAAGCAATATTGTTTTCTAAGCTTCCAAGTTTTTCCGAAGCAAAAGATTGATTCCTTTGCCTCCCTAAATAAAAATCCATAAAATGGGCATATTCATGCGATAAAGTTAATCCACCAAAAAAGACATCGCCTTTAAAAGAAACTCCAATTGCCTTATAAGAAGGATAGAATAAACCAGGGTAAGAACTTGCGTGCATCAAAACATGACCGGAATGGGAAATTTTTAGACCGAATTTCCGGGTCATTTCTGAACGATCCCCGAAAATTTCAAATACATCCGATAAAGCTTGCCTAACCTGATTTATTTCTGGAAGAGTTATATTATCGCCATTCTGCCTTTTGACTAAAACTCCAAAATCTTTAAGTAAATCTTGAACAACACCGGAGTCTCCGTAAGAAGTATCACGACCTTTAATATAAGTAGATTGTTCAATTCGATCATTCGTTCTTCTTTTTACATCAACCGATTTATATCCCAAAGTCTCTCGCAAATCATTATAATAGTCCCATATTTTTTTGTTCTTCTCTGTATCATACTTTGAGACTCGATTCCCGAATAAATGATACGAAATCAAATTGTACTGCTCTGACGACATTCGATTTGAAGAAAGTTCCTTTAAGATTATTCGTTTTTTCAATCCTAATTCTTCGTTTTTCTTTTTTAATTGAGCTTTCAAAAGATTTCTATAGTAATTTTCTGTCGCGACCAAGGAATCCACATTCATTAAAACATAATGGGGCTCTCCTTTTCCTATATATCTCCCATTCTCAAAATTACCTTTGGATATGGCTAATTGAACTAAAAAATTATCCTCGTCTACTTTTATTTTTGGAAATGAATATTTATAAAGTTCGAATTCCTTTAAGTTTACACTGGGAATATATGTTGGTCTTTCTCTCTCTAAAATTGTCTTTTCATTATAGAATATTACTTTTTCATTCGGAGCCAATGTATAATCCTGAATGACTCGTTTTTCTATATTATCATTGATTATTACCCAGTGATTTATTGTTCCCGGAATAAAATTAACTTTTTCCGTTTCTATTTCCCTTGTTGCTTCTTCTTCGGTCTTGCTAGTTCCATTGATAGACTTTCTGACTTGTGAGCGATTTTCCGGTGTAACTGATTCTATCTTTTTTTCGATTCCAATCTGGTCGAGGATTGGTGGGATTTTCACTGATTCTGATGATACTGTTTTTCCATTCGATAGTTCATAAAAAAGTTCACCATCGATAAGTTTCGAATTCGAAACTATAGTTTCTTGATTCTCTTCGTTTACAGTGACTTTTGTTCCATTAGGTAAGGCAGATATTAAAAGACTATTATCCGCGATTTTTTGTCTGGCTAACTCTTCCTTTGCCGCCAAAACTTCTTCGGTAACTGGATTTTTTATTTCTTTTGAAATAAGTTCGGTATCCACGATTGAGTTTTCGACATTGTGAGTCCCTTCCGAGTTCTTATTTCCTTTCATTGCGTCGGATAAAGCCTGCGAGATTAGTGGTTTGTCAATTACAACCATCCTTGTCCGAACAGAAGTTTGCCGAAATGAATCCTTTCCAGAGAATGAATTTTCGGGTAACTGTTCACTCATTCCATCCTTTTCGGAAATCCAGTCTCGAAATGATCTAGCCTTCGAATCGGATCTGTAGAAAGGACCTTCCGAAACAATTGCTACAAGGCGTCCTCCTGGATTTAAAAGATCATAGGCGTGCCTTATATGTTCAATGTCTTGCCCGTTCTCAAAGGGAGGATTCATTACGATTCGATCATACATTTTGTCCTTAAATTCTAGGAAATTCGATCCAACCAAATTGTGGTTTTTCTCTCTTAGAATATCCCTTAAGCTAGAATTCATTTCGATAGTATCTGGATCGATTCCTTTCGATTCTTTAATTTGATCCGCCAAATCCCCTTTTCCGGCGGAGGGTTCCAGAACTGACATACCAGGCTCTATATTTGCTTCTTCTATAACCTGTTCACCTAAGGAACGAGGTGTTGGGAAAAATCCTGGAATTTTTCTTCCTATCAATTCCCGTTCTAGTTCTCTTATCTTTTGTTTTTTTTCCTTTTCTGGATTTTCCCCTTTTTGATTAATTAAGTCGGTTAGGAATTTTCCAGCCTTCTCTACTTCGTTTACTGAACGGAATCCTAGTCTAAGGAGATTATATGCGTTTTCGTTATAGACCATGTAGGTCTTGCCTTTAAAATAGACTTCATACTCTTTTCCGTCTATCTTGACACGGTTTTTTGTTTTGGGTGTAGCAGGTTTAACATAAAGGCAATTATTAATTTGTTTCGTAAACTCCAGTAGCTTCTTTATCCTTTCTGCGTTTTCGAAGGAATCAGTTCGAATATCATCGTTATTATCTTCGCCTTTTTGCTTAATGAATTTTTTTGCCTGAATGAACAATTCAGGAGAAACAATTTTGTTATCCTTGGCCCATTCTAAGGACACATTGTAAACGCTCCCATTCCCTCGCACTTTCGGGTCATCCTTATTTTGATAAACATCCGATTGATACAGTTTAGAAAATCTAACTTCAAGTTTAGAAGAACCCTTAGGAACACCTTTCGGATTTACTTCCATCGTTTGATATTGGATGTACCTATATTCATTCAATATAGATTCTATATCCTTCTTTGATTTTACTGTTTCCAGGTAAGGTGGTAATTGATTTAATTCTAAGGCGGAAGCCATTCCAAGAAGAGCTGATTGGGTTTTCCTTAATCGTTTCGCATCGTCGTTCATACTTGATGCAATGTTAGCTCTTCTTCTTGTCGCTCTCATGTTCGCTATAGAAGGATTTTCTTTAAATTGAATTGTCTTTTCTAAACTTTCAGCAAGATTTCTAAACTTACTCGCAAGAACTGATCTCTTTATTTTAGATAAGTTCTCCTCCTTAGGTTTAGCTTTCTCTTTTTCATTATATGTTAGAAGATTTTCTGTGATATAATTCCGGATAAGTTTAAGTATGATATTGGAATCTTTTACAATTAAGGACGCTATTGATTCATTAATTTTCCTTTCTAATAGAGGTTGAATTAGATTCTTCTCGATCGAATCCCGAAGTTTTTGAATATATTCCCGGTCATTTATTGAGAGTGGTGCATTTAGAATCTCGTTTACAACTTCAGATAAATTATTACTTTTTAAAATGGCAGATTTAGAATCCTTTACAGAATTCCGAATTTGATCTTTTAATCCTCCCCTAGAACCGGCCGCATTCTGATTTCCAAGCATAGCCTGAGACAACGAATCTGAATTCTGTGGCTTTCCTTCTTTTTTATCTGGTCCAGTAGATCCATTGAGGATCATTTTTCGTATTCTATTTACGGATAGGGAAGAAATTCTAACGTAACGATATGCGAGATTCAAAACATCTTGTATTGTATTCTTCCCTTGATTTGCGAGCTCCGCATATTCGTTCGCCCTATCTGTAAGTCCTTCGTTTAACAGAGAATTCCGTACAGAAGCTATCAAACCCGAAAGAGACTGAATTTCTTCCGGAAAATAGACAGGTAAATAGTTATGTTTTTTAAATATAGATTCGTTTTGGGGCGTTAAACCAAAGAGATTCGGTTCATTTTTTAAACCAGAGTTTAGTAAAACTGGTTCGGTTTCTAGGCTTTGTAGATGTTTCTGTTCGGGTTTTGTTTCACCTGAATGATTTGTCCTTTGGGTAAGATTGACTTCATTTCGTGATAGCTCGGTCGTTTCTTGTAGTTCAGAAATATTTTTTTGTTCTTTAATCTTAGTAGGAGGCTTGATTTGCTTCCAATTTCTCTTTCCGCCTTTTTCTGCTCGAACCTTTCTCCATACACTACCATCTGCACGAATAGTATCCTTTCCAATAGATTCCTTCCTGCCTTTTAATACTTGAAAATACGTTCTGATTATTTCCCGAGCATGCTCCACAAAGAAAGTGTAAATGAATATACCCAATATCGGGAAGAAGCCGATTAGGATACATTGAAAGCCTTATTTCCTTTCTCAGATTTGAGAGTTGACAAACTTCGCCTAACACGCGTTATATATTCTTTTATCTATTATATAGGAAATCATAGTGCAGACTCAAAATTCAAATTTAACCGAATGGGCTAAGTCGTTTGCTATTAAATATAATAAAGACATAGACGACCGTTTCAGACAAGAACACCGGGATTGGACTGATGCTCAAATTAGGTTTAGAGATAAATTCAAAGAAACAGTAGAGTTAGTGAATGAATTTAGTTCATTCAATAAAGTTGAAGTTTTTGATCACGCTTTATTAGACTATGAAAATTATTTAAAAATAAAAGGAAGGGCAGCCATTACCAAAACTTGGTTTTTTAAATTGAATTTTCAATATATGGAAGAGATCATCCGTTATCTCTTTTATTATGGATCTAGTTCTCCATTATTAAGAGAAAAGCAAACAGAACATTCCTTATTTATAAGTAGAGAAGAACCTGGAATTTCCGGAATCAATTTTGTTAAATTAGACAAGATCGAAAGTTCGGTTCCAGGTATTCGAGAAATTGCGTATAGTTTAGTAGATAGAAAATTCTACGTAAGAAGTAAAGCAGGTCATACTGAGAATGTTTATACATATTCTCCCGAAATTATCGCAAAGACCTTATTTGATGATATTTACAGAATACATTTTTAAAATACTTAGTTTTTGAAAATTGAGACAGAGTTTGCGGGAGCCCATTTAAAATGAACTGTCGAAGTGGCTTTCCCCTCCCCTGGCGAGGACTCGTCTATTACATCCGTAATATACCCATATTCAGAAATATCTTCTTTATGAATTGGATAGACCAAACTTTCATTTAATGAAACTCGAAATGGCATACCTACTCGAATTGGAAAAAACGGTTTTCGAAAACTTCCCTTTCCTATTTTTAACTGATCTTCATTGCAAAATATTGAAAACAGTTCATCCCTGATTTTCGCAAGCTCGGACTTATACTTTTCTTTATTTTCAACTGTTAATGTCTCTTCTTTAAAGGTCAACCCTGCCAGTTTCACATGAAGAAGTTTTGTACCAAAAATTGACCGTATTTTTTCATTGTATTTAGGCTCGGAAAGAACTGTCCCAAAGCTTTGATATACATTTAATGCAATGTGAACCCCACAAATTATATCTTCTTCCAACTCCTCGATTTTGTATTCTATTAGATTTTCCAATGGAAAATCATAGAATGCATCGATTTTCTCATCGGATAAATTTCTCCACTCGCCTTTCAAATTGAACATATATAAAGGAACTGGACGAAAAATAATTTTGGCAGATCTTTTATTAACAGAATATCGCGAGCCTGGATTTCCAGCCAAATCTCCGGATAATATCCCGAAACCAGATGAACCATCTATATTTCGAGTCTCCAAAGGATCGCAGAAAATTTCGTAGACTGGAGGATTTGCATAGGACCTTAAAATATCCCAGAGAGATATGTAATGACCTATACTGAAACTTGAAATAATTTGGGCTTCATAAGCGAAATTCGATGTGAAGGACTTTTCAGGAGGGATAAGTGTAAGTCCATTATCGCTTCCTGTTTTCGATACAAATTCTGTATTAGAAAACCTTGGTATCGTCAATAGCTCGCAAATTAAGCCATCCCAAATTCCAGTTATTAAATTTTTAAGATCTCCTTTGAAAAAATTCGCAGACTTTTGAATTACTCCAACAAACGTATCAGTAGAACGTTTCGGAGGATTTCCTTCCTTTCTCTGATAATCTAAAAAATATTGCGCCTTCGCAATGATTGATTCGACAGGTTCGATTGTAACGTTTACAAAAGCTTTTCCATCAGCCGAGTAACTCCGTTCTGTTTTTGCAACTTTTCCTACATTTAATTGAAGAAAGTCTGGTTCCGAAGAAACATTCTCTGAGATATCAACAAATAAGAAGACAAGAGTCCTTTGTTGAAATATTTCTCGAAAAGAGAGCTCCGCAAAGTTTTTAGGATTCATCGAATCTAATCGAATTGGGGAAACATCATCTGAATTTAAACGGACGGCATATTTTTCTTGATATGGAATTAATAGAGATATTCCACCAGATCCGGCAGAAATTGATCTATGCGATCGGATAGTCTTTATATGTTCGGAAGGAAAATTGATCGCATTACTATTTCCAGGTAGTCTTAATTCAATGAGAAATTTTTGAGGTGTAACAAAAGAAGTCACTATTCCAAAAATTAATTTGAAAATGAAATATCGGTTAGAGAGAAGCCTCGGGTGGCCCAGTCGGAGCAGGCGGTAAAGGCCCCGGATTGTATTGGTGCGGGTGAGTCATTAGACTAATTTGGCCTGCTTTAACATCCATATCAGATGAAATCTCATCTGTTGCACTCAATTCTCCAGTTACATGAATGTCTCCAGTTTGATTAGTATTTCCTTTTATAGTTAAATCCCCTTTTATAGAAATATTTGATTCAATTTCTATTCGATCTATTTTCCAGCTAATCTTTTTCTCTGAAAAATCGACCTCCGAAATGAGATTTTGTTCCTGATCGAATACTTGTATTTTATTTGTCGTTTGGCGAATGAAATATCCTGATTCATGGAAATCAATTATATCGGTCTCCGGATCAATAAATGAATACTTCTTCCAAAATCCTGAAAGGTTATTCAATTCTCGATCTAATGCTGCAAAGGGATACATTTTTGATATGATCGGAGCTCTAAAACTGCCTCCTATGAATTCCACGAGTACGATTTGATTTTTTTTAATTCCAAAGGCTCGGCCATGAGCAGTATTCTCCGAAATATATGGGCCGAAATATCGTACATTTCTAAATTCTACACCATCAGCGGTTAGTATATTTGCTTTAAATCTCGGAAGTATATCTGTAACCATTGCCAGAGTCGGCGGTGTTTGGATATCATCGATTGAACTTGGATGAGTCTGTAAATATTCTTCGTCATTTGAAAACATATTCATAGAGACAACACAAAGCTTGCACCAGTCACAGATTCGAAGCGAAATACATTTAGAAGTTTATCCCCAACTTGTTCTAAGTTTGAAAAACTTACATTCTGAACACCCGGATCTTTCAAAATTTGGCTTATGAGATTTTGAATGGCACTTAAGATTTGTTCCTCGGTAGGAATTTCTCCAAGAGGAATAGGATTTCCTAATTCGGGAAGCCATGGGAAAGAACCCTGAGGAACATCTATTAAGTCCAGGACATTATTTATGAGCGTTTCCTCTCCTTCTACTATTCCGATGTCTCCTGTTGGAGAAATATCAATTGCTCGATTCTCAGTTAATTTAATATCCGTTCCAAGAATTGCGATTTCCAAGTCTTTCGGTCCAGGTGTTTCCGGTATTAAGGAGATAACATTCGTGGAATAGCCATAAGGAATCTTAATTACATTTTTTTTAAGATTTTTTACATCGGTATCCCCATTATACCGAGCAAGGGCTTCACCTAAACTTTCATTCCCTAAAAGACCCCGGGCAAGCGAGCGATAATCTTCTCCAGTCTGTACTCTTTGAATACGAAACGAATTTTCCACACTTGCAATATTGATCGTTGCCTGGATTTCTGTAAGTATTTCAGATGAGTAAATTCCAAAAGTATAAAGATCGTTATCGATCCATGCTGTAAAATCAGCCTTCGGCTTTAAGGATTCCAATTCAAAAGAGCCGTTGTCCGCGATTGGTATACTCAAATATCCAATAGCTGAATTTACCACAGATATATCAGTAATTGCTTTTGCTAAGTCCTTTCTAAATTCTGCTTCTCTCGACCTCGAAAGACTATATGCGTCGTCGATCGCTGTAGAAATTTCATCGGAATTAAATGCTCTTTTTTTACGTTGAATTCCAAGTTCGCGGAGCCCCTCTTGAAATGTTACTCTTGCAAGTTTTCCTTTTTCATCGAATTGGTCACGCATTCGATCCCAAGATGTCCGGACTCGAACAACTGAAGAACCAAAAGTTTTTACGAGATTTGCAGCCCCAAGTAAAGCACCAGACAACTTTAGCGGAGTATTCACTAGATTTTCTAGTTCGTTCATTAAGCCGGAAATCGTTCTCATTGGGTTAATGTTTGAACGAATTAATTCTGATTTTCTATTGTTATAGTCTAACTCACGAACAACAGTAAACGTTAAGGAATATTTATAAGTATTTGTATCACTTACAGAACGTGAAATTGTAAATCCATTCGAAGGTAAAACAACTTCAACGACTCGTTTTCGATCGTAGTCTCGAAAGACCATCGCTTGGTTTTTCCAATTTAAGGGTTTGGAAGATAATTGATCTGCAATTTTTCTAGCCTGAGTATCGTTAGATTCGTAAGTTCCGTTGTATTGAGAATAGTGAAGTAAAAAAAGGAAATCTTGAAACTCTTGCAATCCGGATCTGAAATCTCCACCTCCAAGTGCTAAATATTGAGACCGAATTTTATCGTAGTAATTTGAAAACACATTTGAAGCTAACGCTTTACCTGCATTTACTGCAGTCTGAAACATTCCTTGTCCACTGGAACCCGGAATGTCTGAATTAGGCTTACTTGGGAGTCCAAGAAAATAAATATGAAATTCACCCTCTAAACGAATTTCATGGTTTCCAGGACCGTAATCGATAACCACGGTTCCACCAAAAGTCTGCTCTATACTCCTTCTATATTTAAAATTCTCGGAATATTGAATTGGCCCGTTTACAAAGAAGTATTCTGATTCTCCTCTTGAAGTGTAGTCATAGTCTCCATTGACTTTTTTATTATAGAAGGATAAGGAAAAAGAATTTTTAGGAACATACGTCGAAGCTAAAGATCCTGAAAATGAATTACTAGTTACTGAATTAAAAGCCCCGGATGCAAAATCCGTAATTCCACCAAAGGAAACCATAAGGTAGTTTAATTCTGAAACTCACTCTATCGGTTTTTCCCGATTTCTTCAGTTTGCAATTATCCTAAGGGATGGGTTCCTCCCCCGCTCCGTATATTCCTAAAACCTTTTTAGAATACAATACAGCCTTAGTAAACTACCTCGTCGCACAAGGTTCAAGGCTTACTAATTTTAATCCTAATTCGAGGATCTCAACAATCCTTAGAGCTATAGCTACGATTCTTTCCGAAGGGGATATTCGTACTTTAAATGGGTTTCGGTATGCAATTCGAGAAGGAGTCTATAACGCCTTTGGTTTTAGTCGCCTTCCTGGAAATAAAGCAACCGGCTTCGTTCGTATCGAAAATACTGGAATTTCAGAAAATCTTTCTCTTCCTATTTTCACCTTAGATCTATTCGGCCTTGTTTTTGAATCTATTAATCCTCTTGAACTGCAAGTAACTCAACCCTACATCGAAGTCGAACTCAGAGCAAAGGAACCAGGAAACGATTACAATATTAGAAGATTGTCTATCGATACAGCCGAGGGTCTTGGCACATTAAATATCTCTATTCCTGCCGGTGTTCGTATTTGGAACACTGCTGATTTTGGTGCAGGAACAAACATTGAAACCGAAGAATCTCGGCTGAAAAGGTTTCGAGATTTTATTGTCTCTCTAGGACGTTCTACTCCTTTAGGAATCTATAACGCAGTAGCCTCTATTCCTGGAATCGCTGGAGTGCAGTTATCTACTAATGTTAATCCTTTATCAGGCGCTTTCGAAATCGGCTGGATCAATATTTATATTTCGGACGGTACTTCAAACCCTCCATTAGAACTCCTAGATTTAGTTCGTAAATCAATTGAAGGGGATATAAATGATCCTGAGAACTTTCCTGGATATGCTGCGGCAGGAACTTATGTTTACGTAGCTCCTGTTCCTGTACTAGGCATCACAGTTGAATTTGAACTTCAAATTGTAGCAAGTTCCCAACTACAAGATACTGAAGCTTTAGATATTGCATACAATTCTATTATTCTCTATCTAAATACCTTGCCTGTAGGCTATGATGTACTTTTAGAGCAAGTGCAAGCAACCATCCTAAAGGCTCATGCTGATTTCTACAAAGTCAATATACAGAGTTTTTATGGTAAACTTGCTTCCAGTCCAATACCCTCACCTATTCCTGTGCCGGTAGACATTTCCGTTCCCGACACATATCTTCCACGAACTGGGGGTACTTCCGGCGGACAAATCTTAGGAACGATCCTTAGAATAGAGCCAACCTAATGGACCGAGAAAATCATTTAATTGACTTTCTTCCACAATTCAACTCCACAGATCCTATCTTCAAAGAGTTATTTGCGGATCCCACTCGCCCAGAATTTGAACCTATTACAAACATAAATGATATAAACAAAGGCTCGATATATAATTCCTTAGAATGGCACTTACGCTATCAGGACAAAGCTGCGGAATCTTCTACTCTTTCAAAAGCTCAAGGGTATTTTTTAAAAGACTGGGCTGAACTTCTTGGGATTGTTCGACCAAAAGGTTTTTCGGATGAGGAATTTATCGGTTATATCATTGGCTACGTATTATCAAATCAATCCACTACTCCGAAAATTTCAGAGATTTTTCCTTCCCCGAACTTTTATGTACTAAGATCCGATGAGTTTGGGTTCGCATCCGATGTCTCTGCATTAGATCTCGGAATCGCTCAACCTGGACCAGGAACCAAGGCAGTTTCATCAATAGTAACACCTGAAAGAGGGCTAATTTACATTCTCACAATCGACTATGCGAATATATCGGATCTTCAAATCACCAAAGTAAATAGAATCAAAGCCGCTGGAACTATTGTCTACATAGGATTGATTACTGATAATTAGTTCTTTTAATGATTATTTCTCAATATAAGTATATTTTATAGTCTGATGCCTCTCTCGATAGCCGGACTGTGAAAATGCTTCCTTAATATTTTTCAGTCTTTCAGTAGACGGATCAGTTAAATTTTTACTAATATTATAAAATGGATACTTCCCTTTTACTTCATTATGCAAAAAGCAAGCGACTTCAACATCAGACATAGATATATATCGCCCAGCCCAATTTTCGACTAGGTGTTTGTCAACAATCGGATATTTTGAAATGGTTTTCGTTTTCTTTTGGGCATCTATAAATTCAAAAGCTATCCGTATGCAATCATTACTTTGATGATAATGATGCGGATGGTTATAATCAACTTTCCCTTTTGCCTCTTCAATTTCTATATCAGTTAGATATCTTTTGCTATTCATTCCGATCTCCTCTACTATTATATTCGGACTATTTTTCTCAATTTAGTTCTTTAATATGATAAAAATGAATATTCGAAAGCATTATAATTTTTTACGAATTAAAACATTTCTCGAACCATTTTAGGTTTATTCTGTCGAAGTAGCAAATCCTGTAACCGACATACACCTGATATACAAGTAAAATTCATCAGTGAAAATGGCATTTTTGAGACCTTTCTTTCCAGGAGCTTGTTTTAGCGCATCTTCTATTGCTAAGTTCATTAATGGATTAGGAGAAGAATTAAAAAATCTGCAATGTCTCCCTGTTACTAATAAATCATCATTAGCCACATTCTTTGAAGCGAAATCGATTTTATTATATCGCCCCCAACTACTTATACTTCCACAATTAGTTAGATAAAATAGAATTAAAAAATATTTAAGATAACTAGGCAATTAGATTCCTTCTGTTTCCGGATAGTAAATCAGAACACAAGGCACGAAAGCTCGGTTATCAATCATAATTTCTGTATTTTCTATTTCCATTTTTCCTGTATATTTTCTAAATTCTTCGAACGCATCCCCCAATATAGTAGGATAGGTTCCACAATACTTAAATTCTTTCTTAGTTTTTAAATTTGGTATCTGCTCTTGCGAAGATAGTTCTACATAACCGATAGACTTAGTCATTCGAACGCAAGAAATTGCAAAGAAAAAGAAAATTAGATAATTTTTCATTTATAATTAAATTCCGCCAATAAAAAGAATTTTTCGTTTATTCATCAAGATAGCCTTCAATGTTAAAGCCATATCGCTTAGTTATACTTGCATAAATTATCATAATTGAGCAGAAATTTCGGATTGATGCTTTCATAATCCCACTTCGGGATATTAGAATTTTCTTTACTCAACTCATCGAATACTTGCTTGAAATCTCCTTTCAGTTGAACCCCAAATATAATTTTCACTTTTTCGAAATACGCTAATGTTTCGCAACGAACGAATATTTCGAAAGGTTTCGGCCAGTGTGTCATAAATACCAATGTTTCAGGCCACCATAAGCTACCTTCTTTATTTCTTATCGAATCGAGTAATCCTCTAATGTAGAGAACAAAATCAGCCTGCATAATAGAATTGAAATCTATTCCAGACAATTGAGTCCTTTCTTTAATTAAATCTGCATGCAAAGAAAGACGGCCTAACTTCAATCTAGTATTTCTATTTTTAATGGATGGTAAGTGATGCCGAAATATTGAATAATGTTTCATCGAACTTTCAGTAGTATCTGAAGTGAAAAAATAGCGTCTTGAGAGAAAATTTGCTACAGTCTTAAATCTTTCATATTTAAGAAGGACGGCAATTAATGAAATAAATAGCTCATGAATAATGAATCTATAATTATCGAAATCCCATTTCCTAAAAGATCCTGGCACTTTTTGATTATTTTGAAATGGAATAAGAGTTTCAAAGAATTTTTGAATTTCATCGATAGAATCCAAATCCAGTTCATACTTTGAAAGTAAGCTTATTAATTCGACAAATTCATTTCTATATGGAACGAAATCTGTAATACTCTCTATTACTCTTTCATCGAATAAATTTTCTTCATTTTCAGAGATTCTGAATTTTTCAAAATCTCTTGTTATTAATTCAAGATATTCCTTAATCAATCCTTTTCGGGAAATAGAATTTTCTTTGATCGCATTGCATAATTGACTAAAAGGAAGACTACTATTTATAATCGGGTTTTCGTTTATAACGAAAGAAGGCGGGCTTCCTATTGCAGGTTTTTGGTATAGTGGTTTATCGAAAATCCAACGAAGTAACTGCGTAAATCCTTTCGAATATTCCGATGGTTGCGAAAAGTCGATGTATTTCCTCGTTGTATAATACAATGGCAAAATGGCTTTTCCCAATTCATCTTTTTCTAAAACTAGTGCTACAAATTTATCCTGTTCGGCTTTTCGGTAAATTTCACTGGATATGATTTGAGCCTCAGTTCCGACGCCTCCTGTTCTTCCATTAGCCTTATCAGCATATACTTTATCACATATGATAATTACTTTCTTTATAGAAGGGTCTACTACCATCGATTCCATAAAAGCAATTGAATCATGCCCTTCTTTTAAATCCCATTTATCTAAAATTATTTGAACTCCAGAATTGACGAGTTCTGTGGCTAATTCTAATACCCTATTTTCATGCTCTGGAGAGCTCCAACTATAGGATATAAAGGCTTTGGGTGACTCCATTTTTTACCTATTAATAAGTTACTTTCGATCTTTCGCCTAACTTTATTTTGGGTGAGAATTCACCAATTTTGAAATAAAGAATTTCTATCGCAATAGATTAATTCCAAACGCTCAATTGAGCCTCACCGATACTTTTCGAAATGTTAATACTTAATAGTGTCAAACGAAACCTTTATCCCAATATCTGGAAACGAAGTAAAAGTCTACTTCCAAAACCAATTCCAAAAGATTAAAGCCGACGATATAAACCGATTATCTGGTGCAAATCCGGATAATTCAAATATTCCTGCTATTCTAGCTGCTATTCTTGCGACCATAGGACGCTCATTGGATACTGCAATTGGCTTTAAGGTAACTAATTCAGGGGCAGCCAGTATTTCGATAGAACCGGGACTTATTATAAGACTCGACGCAATATTCCGATTCCCAGGAGTTACCCTTGTTCCATCTTCCGGATCTCTCGAAGGTATTTTCGAAATTGAATTAGAAGAGGCTTTAACCGATTTAAACACACTCGCTTTTTGGGACAGCACTTCTGAACGGTTCCAGCCTGGAACTGGGCCAACGAGAAAAGCGTATAGAGTAAATCTGTATGAAAAATGGGTAAATACACCAGGGCTTCCTAGTATTACGAATAGCAGATTAGGACTTTTATCTTATAAAAGATCTGTCATAGACGGGCCTTTAACAGAAATTAAGAGACTGCTTCCTGTATATAATCCTGGATTAATTGGAATTGATGTTTCCTTAGATCCAGGAATTTTAAATCAAGATTCTTTAGCTGATTCAATCAATTGGCTCTTTCAGCATATAGAGCAAAAGAATTTCTTAAAAACAACTTCTAGTACAGGATTTGATGACACCCAGATTCGATTCCGAACGCAAGGGGCGTATGCTTTTTGGAGTAAAGATGAGGTAAACTGGTACCCTTTCGCATAACCCCATCTAACGGACCTCCCTCTCCTATAGCGGGAGCTGGAGGCCACTGGGTGGGGAATGTAAGTCAGGACAGATACGATGTATTTCCAATTGGATCTTATACGGTAGGCGATGAATGGCATGTTGTCAGTGAACAGATAGATAACGGTTCGATCGTTAGCGACTGTTCTATTTGCGGTGGACTCAATAACAGTTTTAATTTAGGCCCTTGGTTCACATGCCCGACTTGTCCGCCTGGATATATTCAGACCCCTCATCTTATGCTTTGTTTTGACAGTAGTCAATTCGTTCAATGTTGTATCTCGACTTGCACTATACATTCATGCAACACTTGTCATGTTCCAAACTGGTATACAAAATATAAAGTTTTTCGTTACCGATTCATGCAATGGGAATATGTTTCTGAATACACTGTTCCAGGATTATTCTATGTCTAGCAAGTTCCCTACGAGTAATTATACCATCACTTCTAAACGGCTGGGAATATGCCTATCTTGTGAAATGCTATGGAAATTACTCCCTACCTTTGAACAGTGCGCTGTATGTTTTTGTTTCGTACGAGAGAAAGTAAAATACCAAAACGAATCTTGTCCACTTTCGAAATGGTAGGGAGAATTAATGATGTCTTGCTGCGGAGGTAACAAATTGCTCGAACAAATCATTTTTCAACAGCTCTTCCAACTTACTCAAAATGGTGTAACTAGACAAGGGCTTTCAGAAGAAGAATCCTCAGCAACTGCAGTAAAAACTATTAACGTCATTTTAGAAAAAAGCAAAATCATTGCTCCCAAAATGGATAATCCAAATGTCACTCTTATCTTTCAGCAGATTTCGCAAGTTTCTATTGCAAAGATTTTAGGTGGCGCAGATCCGTTAAACTCTGTGGACGAAGCGGCTAAAACCATCGAGAGCTTAATAATAAAATCGAAACAAATTACGCTCAATTCAGGTTTAATCGATCTGTAAAAACCGAAATATTAACAGTCGAATTCTCCAAACTGATCTTCTTTTAGAAAATCTCCCATTAAATCACGTTTAGAAATAAAGTGTCTATATTTATCTCTTTCTTTATACGCGATATCAATGTCCGAGAATATTTTTTCAAAGGTTTCGTGAGTAAATTTATTAAATGCGATTGCTTCTGTTAAAATCGCTCGCAAGACAAGGACTTCGAGGTGAATCGTATTTTTATTCTCATTATTCATGCAGCTAAACTGTGGATCCTCGCTTTAAATATTTGTAAACGCTCGCTATCGCGAACTTCTTCCGCATACTGGATAGTATCCTCGATTTCAAAGAGGAAAGATCGGGCGAACATTAAAGGCGTCGAAGCGTTTGCTTCAATATCTCTCATTTTCTTTTGTATAGAATTTTTAATAACTGAAAGATCCTGAATAATAACATCCAATTTACCAAGGACGGAAGACGAATTTACCCCTTTATCGGATGTAACTGCTAAGGAAGCTGCTAATTCTTGTACTGTTGACTCAGTTAGCGAATTGATATTGTCTCCGAGAATTCTTTGATAACTCTTAGAAAGGGAGTCCAACATAACCTCCAACATCTTTTGATTGGCCCGCGCTTTTTCCATGGAGCCGACGGTTCGTAATCCCTCTCTTTGAACCTCGGTGGCAACGCTATCGAAATCGAAATTATCAAATTCGCCCGACTGTAATTCTTTAATATATTCCTGCACAACCGAAGGTCCTTTCCCTGGATACTTACTTCGGTTCTCTACGTACCATTTAAAGGCTTTAATTTGAATTGTCGAGTTCGGTTTACCGTTTGCGTCCATTGCAAACATTCCGATTACTTCTGCAATCCCCAGAGGTAAGGAACGATCTTTCTTTTTTACGAGAGCGAAAAGATCTGGAGAAAGATTAATTAGAGCGAGTCTTTTATTAACTTCCCCTACCGAGATACCAAGTTCTTCGGATATCTTCTTTGCATCCCAGCCATTTTCCTGCATTTTCCCGTAGGCTTTAGCTTCATCCGTGGCTAGGACACTTCTTCTTTGATTCTCTGCAACCTGGGCTGCAAGCCTCTTATTGCCTGAAGTGAATTCCTTTGTCACGACAGGAATTTTAAAATTGGAAGGCAATTTACCTTCTTCGATTAATTCCTTAACGGCTTCATATCTGTGGTGACCTGCAACAATTGTCCACCTCCCTTCTTGCTTATCCACTGTGATCGGAAATGCGTTGTCGTAACCGTCATGGTCGATTCTCTGTTTTAGCGAATCGATTTGTTTACGATCATAATCTGCTTTTTCTGTATATTGATTGATTGTCCGTATTTGAGAAAAAGGAAGAGAAGTCGGAGGAATTATTTCTCCCTTTGTAGGTTTTGGAATTTGATCTTGCTTGGACTTTCTTGTTTGTTTTACAATTTGCCGAACGTTGTCTGTTTTCTTTGTCGGAGAAGAAGTTATCTTCCATCCGGTTTTTGTTTTCTCTCTTTCTTTTCCATCACTCCAAATACGCTTGTGACCTTCTGGAAACGAAGGTCTCCCACGCTTTCGGCGCGTTTCGGGTTCTTCAGAATTTCTCGGGACAATTTTCGATTCTGGTTCACCAATTCGAACGAGTCGATTTGCTGTATAATTTCCATGTTTGCCATGTACTATAATTTGTTTTCGAACTAAATCCGTTGCTAACGTTGATTTAGTAATATAGATTTGGCCGGAGCTAAAAACTTCTTCCAAATCAAATTCCGATAACAAACCAATCGATCTTAATCGCGATTTTCTAATTTCAAGCTCGGGATTCTTTAATTCCTTTGAAAACTCTCCTAAGTTAATCCAATCCTTGAATTGAGAGATAGTTAGACGAACAATAGAACCAAATGTATTCGCTTTTTTATTCGAATTTAATAGATAAGCGGACTTTGCTTCGTAATCATCTCTAAAGCCAATTAAGGCTTTGTGAACATCGAATGTTCCGTCGGATAGAACTTCATTTATGATAAAAACAAATTCGGATTTGAGATTTGGTCCGATTAAGACCTCAATCAATTCGCCTGCATTTGCATCGTTCCTTAATATCCCTATATCGTAGTATGTTCTTTTATGCCATTTCTTTCCCCTTGAATCGATTCCTGAAATGAGAGATCCTTTTTGAATCTGGATCTGAATTTTTAGACCTTGCAAAAACATTGAAGTTGGCTGGTCTTTTTTTTCGGAAGATTTAATAGACGGCTTTTTCTCTGTTCCTTCAAAAAAAGGGAAAAAGGATTTTTCGACCTGTAGACCACTCTCGAAATCCGCCCATGATATTAAATACTGTGAGAGGAATTTGGATTTTAGTTTTTTAAATTCTTTGGCGAGAGTGATTTTTGCTTCGTTGGTTAATTCTTTCTTTGAAGATAAAAGAACTTTATGTAATGCTATTCGACTTAATGAATTTAGAGAATTTTCTTCTTCATCCGTCAATTCTTCGGACATGGCTACCTCTTGCCAGTCCGGATGTTCCTTTGAGATTGCGAGGTGGATCTTATCTAAGATCGTCTCAGCAATTTCGGGAGTAATGGCCTCCTCAGATAGAACCTCCATTAGATAGAGACTAGTTCTAAATCTCTAACTTTATATAAGGCGTTTTTAAAGCCTATTCTCTGTTTGGAATTTAAACATCGAACAAAATCATCGAAAAACCCCGTTTCGATAGGCATGCCTTCCGGAAGCAAAATTACTATTGGAGGAAAACCGTGCAACTGCTCAAAAGGAACTCTGATTGCTTTTTCAATTTCAAGTGAGATAGAATACGGATCTTTTATCTTTTCAGGATCGAAATAAACGACGAATATATGCGCGAGTGGAGCAGTTTGAAATTTTAATTTCTTAATCCATAACTGTAAAGAAAGCCTTTGCATTCCCAAGAGAAAAAGAAATAAGCCCCATCCATTTTTGAAGAATTGAGAAATACAAACAAAGAAATTTCGGATTGATACTAAGGCGATTTGGATCATTTCCCTAAGGGTAAATCGCTAACGGTTTATTCCCTTCCGAAATTGAATTATTCCCGAGCACTAAAACTAGAAACGGGTTTCATTTTGAAAACTCTGGGTTTCGGACGATCCTCACCTGATCCCGCTTCTATAAATCCTGTAACTCGAAAACTTGGGTAATAGTCATAGATGACTGTATATCCATTTTTTGGTTTATCCCTTAGCCACTTTATTTTCGAATCCCCTAACTGAATAAAATCTAATTCTTTGATATGAGTTACGAGTCCATTCCTTCCCTTAGAAATCACACTGTCTATATAGGCAATGGGAGAATATGAAATTCGATCTGTCTCTTTATTAGTAACCTGAACGAATTCGGATTGTCTCAATGTTGATTTTACCAGAGTGAATATATCTCCTTGTCCAAGGCGATACCCTGAACCAATAACACCCATGATTTCACCGTCTTGGAATTGAATTTGGCTTTTTTCAAACCCCCTTTTATTGTCCAAATTGAAAGTTCTATATGCGATCTTGATCGGTGAGAAGAATTTTACTTTGAGTCTGTATAAACCATTTGTGCGCTCAGAAAAAGTTACTGAATTTAATGAGAACGCGATCGGTTGGACTCTTAATGGAACTCCATCTTCTAAAATTTTATAAGCTTCTAAGACTTCTACGATCATCCCTTGCGGAAGCTTTGGAAAGAGTGTAAATTCATTTACTCCAATAGCTTCAACCGAGATCTCCTCGACCATTGAAACTTTATATTTTAGATCGACAACGTTCCAATACTTGAGGTTCTCTTCGATCGTGAAATATTCGTCAAAGATCCCTTTTATTTGTAAGGGTTTTCTTTCGCCCCTTGTTACTAGTATTGCTTCTTCTATTTGCGAGATTGGAGCATAGCGAGTCCAAACTTGATTTCCGGTTACTTTCCAAGAAACCTCTTCTTGGATTTCTAATTCTGATTGGAACGTCCTGATTTGACCTTCAAAACAAAATGGACAATCGGGAACCTTTTCACCGCTTGGACAAGGGCAAGGACTAAGCCTATACCAAAGAGCAGATTCCCCCCTGCGCGTAAGTAACTCCTCGTTCGAGAGAGGAGTAAACATGTTGGGTTTTGTTGAAATTGGAAATGGTGTTTCGCCGCCAAGACCGGACTTTCTCATACCGGAAAATTAACTGGTTTCCAGTTATCGGGTAACTATGATCTATTTAATTAAAGCTTAATTCAAAACTCTTTCTCTCCAATCGATGTATGAAATTAGCCATTCCAAGGAATCATCCCTCTGAAAATCACATGAGAGCTCTTCCCAGTTTCCATTTTTATAAACACCAGCTTTGCGAATAGGTCCGTATTCCTTCTCTAATCGATTCGCTTCTCTATTTGCTTCTAAATCTGCTTCAAATCGAGCGTGGACTCTTTCTCGAAAACTTTGGTCCCTTCGATGTCCGTCTTCAAATATTTCCTTGAATTCATCGAAGATTTCACTGTCTTCCTCACTGGTCTCTTCTCCAAGATCCTCATATACGCACGAACAATTCGGGTGCATTGGACAACAATACCACCAATCGTCCATTGATCGTTCAGCGTTTGATTTTCCAGGCCAAACCGCTGTCGTTGAAAGATCGTCACCGCTGAATTGGTCTTCACCGAGCCAAGTAAGCCCAAGCGATCTCATATATTCTTTGCTATGAAGTGAATCTTCCGTTGGAAAAAGTCGGGCTATTTGACCTATCCTTTCTAAACACTTGCGACAAGAAACTGGCGAGTGATTATGGGAACTACTATCTACAGCGTAATTGCCCTTTGTAAAACGGACATATTGCGCTCTCTCGCCACCTTCGTTTACGAGCATCAAAAGTTTTCCGTTATTGAAATTGATACTACATTCAGTAAAAGCGAATCTTTGCATGTCCCGGTTTAAATGATCTGTGACTAACTTTTCATATCTTTTTTCTCGCAAACTCCGCTGAAATTCACTTATCCCGTCTTCAAAAAGTCCTAAGGCTGCTTTGATTTCGTCGTCATCCGGTGAAACCATAAGAGATCGAATTTCCGAAATTGTGGATCCCCGCACTAATGCCTCAGAGATTTGTTCACGGTACATCCGAGTAATCAAGTCATAGGCTTTTCCGGTTCTTTCTCCATTCTTATTGTAAATCGCAAGCCACTCGGCGCCTTTCGCCTGTGCATAGAGCAACGCGTAAGACTGCTCGCGAGTAAGTCCGGTCCGCTCTATTAATTCGTCAATGTTATCGAGTCCCGGAAGATTATACGATTTCGCTTTTTCGGAGAATTCCGGAATAGTCATTTGTTTTAACTCGTCAGGGTCCTCCCCTTGTCCGAGCATGTACTGGGCAATATATCCTAGGATTGAAGCCTTATCTCTCTCTTGCTTGTAAATTCGATTCCAATCTTGTGCAAGGAAATCAAAGACACCTTTGTCAGCGTCTTCTAATTCATCTCTTGAAACTACTCCCTCTGGAAATTGAAGTCTTTGTGTTTTTGTAATTCGTTCACGTTTGTATTCTTCTCCTATGGGAAGAGTTACATTGATACTTTTGCCAAAGAACCGAGGTCTGTCCAATAGAGACCCGAAAAATTTCCTTCGAATCGATCCAATCGCATCTTTCCAGTTTGCTTTTTGAATTTCAATTTGGATAGCACTGGAAGAATTCCCAAGTAGTAACCATTGCAATGTTAAGAAATAAGAGAGCCACACATACTGTAGTTCTCTCAGCACTCTATATTCTGAAAACGGGGATTCCCGTTGCATCTTTGAGGATCTTAAAGCTTATTATTCTTACGAAGCAGAGTCTCTATTTTCCAACCAATTATTTGTAATCGCGAGTCCCGATCTTGCCCCGCGACCACTGAAGAAACAACACTGTCGTCTATAGATTGCCTTTCCATTTCAGAAAGTTGCATTATAGCTTTTGCTAAATTCGTATCATTTGGGAATGGAATTCTTTCCCCCTTCCCTTTTCTTATCATTGTGTTTGGATAATTTCTCTGAATCTCCGTTTCTTTTGAAAGTGGAGTTTCTATTTCGTCATGCAATTCAATTTGGGATAAAGAACTTTCAGACATTTCTTTCCTCATTTAAGCTCAATTTTCCTAATTATGAAATATGACCCTCGTATCGGTTCGTTTGGTAAAAAGTAAGTTTACATTCTTGATAAAATTTCTTAGGGTTTACCTAAGTATAATCCTGGGTCTATTCCCATTTTACTTAACCGTTCTGAGCGAATGTCTGAAAGAGATTTCGATTTTCTCTGCTTTTCTTCCTTCATCTTTTCTAGCTCTTTTGTGATAATCCTATTTTTATTCCCGACAATCCGTAGTGCAAAATATCTCAATGCGTCCAGTGCGTGATCTAAATATTTCACCGGAGTTTCTTTTGGATTTTTTCCTTCCTTTACGGGCTCCCAAGAATAAATAGATAGCTCTTCGATTATATGGACACAGCTTCGGAATATTCTTAATTTTACTCCCTTTGTTGAGAAGAGAAGTTTTAAGACTGCTTGAATCCCAGTAGAGACATCCTTGTCGGCTGCGATTGTCGGAAATCCGCATTCTGCCATTGTCGCACGATCTTCCGCATCGTGATCGGACACTATAAACAGGTTTGGTTTTCTATTCTTCTTTAGCTCTTCGCAGTGCGCCCGAACTGTTTTTTCTCTTACGTAATATTCATCCGCTATATACCAAGTTTCATTCGACTTATCGAAGTATAACCAAAGAAATACAAAAGGATTCGTATACCCAAAGTCGACAGCACCAGCACAATCCCAAGTCTTCGGAATTGCAAAAGGCTCTACAATTGCAGTTTCAAAGCTCGCATATACAAGTCCTTCGGTGTCAACCCACTCCCCGAGATAAAGTCGATCCCTTTCGACTCCGCTTAACTCCGAGAGCATTTCCTTATATTCTTCAGGAACGAACGGATTATCTAAAGGAGTCCAATGTCTCCTTGCAATTCTCTCCAATCGATTGCGAATAAGAGCTTCACCTGTCTCAGGATCTTGTCTTAGGACAAAATATCGATAGATCCAATGAAATCGATTCCGTGGATTACAATCCACGACCATTTTATTTGTGAGGCCCTCTCTAACATGCGAGAGCCTTGTTTTCATTTTTTGGTACGTTGCGAATGAAAGCTGAGTAGCCTCATTCAAGAAGATGGTGTTGAACTCGGTCCCCATAATTTTCTCAACCCGATCGGAGTCGTCGAGGCCGGCCGCGTATATCTCTGCACCGTTTGAAAATTGAATGAGGAATTCTGTTTCGTTTAATTCGTAGTCTCTTCCACGAACAAAACCCATGTCCTTTAAGCAAGGTAGAAGAGTTTGTCTCCAAACAGAAATTCGAAGATGATTTAATCTGTACCTAGCGATTAAATGTCTTGAACCAGGACTTAGCCAAGCCCTTGAAACGATCGCTTTTACTATAAGATAAGTTTTACCGCTTCTTGCACCTCCATCATAGCAAATCTCTTGGACTCGACCGCTCTGCCAATCCTCGAGTAATGCAGTGATTTGTTTTGTTGAAAAATATTTAGAAAGGTTTGTTTCTTCTTGTACCTCAGGGGCAATTAGCTCAGTCTTTCTCTGCTTCTTTGTCTGAGTTTTTCCCGGCACGGATCACCTTTTCCACCGCAGCAGGACTAATCCCAACCATTGTCAGTACTTGTAGTATGGGTCTTGTTGACTCTCCCTGAAACTCTGGAACATCCTTAATAGAATCCGCTTCACCAAGTGATCGTAATCTTCGGTTCCAAGCATCACGCCAAAGTTTTCCAAGAGCCGCAAGTTGTGCGTATGGTATTGTGATTGTCTCGCGTCCATTATCATCGGTGGAAATTTTAGTCTGCCAGTTGGCTACATTTCGAAACTCGATCATGCACTTAAAAATGATTTCTCTTGCTTCCTCGTTCATTTCAGCAAGAGCTTGGGCTTTTGAGTCCGAGATAATTTCAGCGAATTTTTCCTCGCTTTTTCTCGTAATGTCCCGCCTCTTCTCATTCCATTTATGTGTTCGAATATAATGGTCTAATTGTTTGTACGTAACATTGTGCCGGGAACAGATTTCCTCTCGGGTAAAACCTTTTAAATAATCCGCTTTGGCCTTCTCTAAACCTTTAGGATTTAATGCTTTAGATTTAACTTTGTTTGGTTTGGAAGGCATTCTCCGGTAAATTCATCTTATAATTTAAGTGGAAAGATTATCGACCGGACGGAAATCTAAAGTCCTCACGTAAGAGCATTTGAATTCTCTCTTTCAATTCATCTTCATTAAAGAATGAAATTTCTTCATCTATTTGGTTTTTGGCATTGGAAATTAAATCCTCCGCTTTAACCGCAAAGAACTCGTCCTCTCCAAAAATACGAAATGTGCAGGGAGTCATTACACCAGTTGCCTTCAGGTGAATTTCTCTAAGTTTCAATAAGCTTCTAAAAGCTATGAAACCAAATATTAAAGAAGTAAGAATTGAGAGAACCAAAAAGGAAACTATGGTATAAGCAAATAGATCTTGCATGATCTGAATCTAAAAAGTAGTCAAATTGTTCCCTGCAAATTCGTATTCGAATATTTAGAAATTTTTGGGATTTATTCGCCTCCCCTTCTCTTTTCAATATATTCTTCGCAAACCTGGCATATATCATTTAATAGTGCATTAGTGCATTCCCATTTACCTCCTTCTAATTCTGCAAAATAGCTTTGAGAATAACCTAATAATTGAGCAAGTTGCAACTGAGTAAGCTTTGCTTCCTTTCTTAGCTCTTTAATTCGGCCGGCAGTTTCTAAGTTTGCTTCTTTGTAATTTTTTTCAAACCAGACAGATTGAGCAGCCTCCGCCGCTTCTCTAACAACTTTCTTAAAAGTCCCAGGTCCAAATTTGTATTCTATATTCTTTCCGTGAACTTGTAGCTCGAATCCATTTGCTCCCATATCCGATACATTGATCCGGACATTCTTTATTCTCTTCTTATCCCAAAGTTCTCTAAGTTGCTCAATAGTTAAGTCGTGGGCTGCCCCTTTTCGGATCTTTTTTAAATCGGATTTTAATGTGGCTGTTGAAATGCGAGTTTTTCTAGATATTGCAACAAGGCGATTAAGAGTTATTTTTTTACCTTCATAAAATTCCGGACACACTTCTTTATATATACGCAACCGCATGTTGAAGACTAGTTGTATTCGTCCCGCATTCCTAGAAATCAAATACGAAAGTTCATCCTTAGGACTTACCAAATATCCAGGACACATCTCCCAACCGAGTAATCGAATTGCTCGCACCCTGGTTTCTCCAGATAGTACCATATACTTATTTCCGGGTGTTGGCTTTACCGAGATTGGTTCTTGAAGACCATTTATTCGAATGTCTTCAGCTAAAGACGTGATTGTCTCTTCCGATTTTATCCCAAATAGTTCTTCATTCTTTGGATGGAAGTAAAGCGAGTTTAGAGGTAAGGCAACAGTAAGCCGAGTTCTTTCGCCATTTTCGATTTGAGGAAGTTTAATTTCTTTCGAAGCTTGCACCCTTTCTAATTCTAAAAGGGAACATTTTTAGTCCTGAAATCTGTATCTTGCCGATTGAATTTGTTTAGGGAGTCTTTTCTATTTCTCTAAGATATTTTTTAATTCTTCTTCGAGCCATTCTTGCATACTTTGGGTTAAGCTCAATTAGCAAGTAATCTCGACCATGTTTTTTGGATGCGAGGGCCGTGGTTCCAGCGCCACCAAAAGGATCTAAAATTAAGGCAGGCTTGATCGGTGCTTTGTGAGTACAACCTCTCTTCCAAAGCCATTCATCCAATTTTCGTTTCTTTCGAATATATGGAGCTCCGCATTTTGAACAAACGCCTTTTTCAGAGGTAGAAGCCCTAACACACGGCTCGATTAAATCTATCGGAAATGTTGCGAAGTGCGCTTCTTTAAATCGTTTCGTAGTTACAGTCCAAACTGATCTCTTATTTCGTGTTTCTAAAACTGTCTTAAAGTTCGTTTGATACTTAGTATTTGCACTCTTAATCCGACTTCTTTTTGCCGCTAATGATTTCGGCCGGAAACTTGGATGATTTGGATCTGCACTTACAGCAGGTTCTTTTACTGCTTCGAGATCGTAGAAATAGATTGGGTTCTTAGACAATAGAAAAATATATTCGTGATTTGTAACACATCGATCTTGAACTGGATTTGGTTTAGTGCTAGGCTTATGCCAAATTATATCCTGTCTTAAAATCCATCCGTCCTCTTGCAAAGCCAGTGCAATACGCCAAGGGACTCCGAGTAAATTCTTTCGCTTCAAATTCGAAACTCTAGGAGCCTTTGTTAATTTAGATGGCTCTCTAATTCTTGTTCCGAACTCTTTAGCTCGTTCCCATGATTCAAAGGTATTCTTTTTACTTCTCCAACTACTATTATATGAATCCCCAAGATTAATCCAAATTGTACCATCATCTCTTAGGACTCTTTGTATTTCCCTAAAAACACTTACTATCTTCTCAATGTATTCCTCTAAAGACTTCTCGTTTCCGATCTGTCCTTTCATACCATAATCCCTAAGATTAAAATATGGTGGTGACGTTATTACAGTGTGAATTGAATTACTCGGGAGTTTTTCGAGAACTTTTAAGGCGTCGCCTGCAATAACTTGATTTTGCAGAACAATCGGAGTTTTGGTCATCGGAAGTTAGAAGGGGTCTTATCGTTCCCCTCCCCTTCCTGGATTTTATGTAATTAGAAATTATCGGAAGGCGAGTTGCAAAGAATTTTTAGACTTTGCATCTCCCTTTTTCTCAAGAGTGGACTTTGATAAGTCCTGGAATTTATCTTTTGGAATATCGTAGAAAACTCCATTTCTCCAGATTTTAATTTTGCACGGCCTATGATTACCGTTTATCCCAAATAAGTGAATCTGAACAGAATACTCAATGCCCGAGTCTGCTTCTTCTTGAAGTCGGGTTGCTTCTTTAATAGCTAAATTCTTCGCTGAAATTCCGGCAAAGAAACGGCCTGTTGCCCCCCAAGCCTCGCGGTCAAACTCACGCTTAATGTGCTGATATATATGGTATTCTTCTCTTGATGCTCCGAACATTTCAGGTCCTTCCAAAAGGCAATTGTCCTTTTGTCTTTAAATTCTACGACCGAGACTGAAATATTATCGTCCAGGGGTACTTTAATATTTTTACGTTCCCTAAACTTTTCCTTAAACATCAATTTTCGACCCTACCTTTGCGATATTTTTCGATCCGGATAATGTTTGTTCACCTCTCTTAAAATAGAATTCACGGATCTTTCGTTTCCTAAAAACCGTTTTCTTAAAAAATGAATTAGGTAATAAATTGCAGCGAGTCCGAATAGACTAAGAATAATATCTAACATTGGTTCCACCTGAAGTATTTTTCACGCATACTGTACAACTATCTTATTCACATAAATCAATTCCCTTTTCCCCACTTCCCTACCCTTTTTTCTATTTCCTAATTCTAATGTAGAAAATTTTTAAAAGTGATCTATAAATTAATAAAATATCCCATTATAGCATATTTTTGATCGGCCTGTAGGACTGACAGGAAAAAGGAAAACTCCACTTGCGGGATCCCTTTTTGCTAAAAATAGCTATTTGTAAAGGACCCAGCATACTCTACATAAGGCTTATTATTTTTTATTTATTAGCTCAGAAAAATTCTTCCATTTTGGCAGATTTTGCAAATTTTGTACCATTATGGCAGATATACCGAAGGGCAGGGGACTTTGAGCTCCAAAGAGGATCTAAGCGCAGCAGGAAAACGATTCATGCACGCCCTTCGGATGAAAGGCTATGAATCTAATAAAGATATATCTGAATTCGCAAAGAAGCACAGGAAAGGTGTGACCACTATATACAGATATGGCCGTGGAGAATCGGAAATTCCGGAAGCCTTTCTGGATAGGTTACTTCATCAAGAATCTATTTCAAAGATTTTTATTACAAAGAATAAAGGAGTCTGGAAAGCGTCGTTAGAAGAGAAAATGTCACTCTTCGACAAAGACACAGAAATTCTAAAATGGTCTAAGACTATAAAAGAGGATTTGAACTTTGCAAGAATGCAATATCTTTGCAGAAATCTAAAAGAAGGAGAATTAGATCTCCTTGGCAGAATAGCCGCCGAGTTACAACTGGCTTCTGATTATAAGCTACTGTGGTCCCTACTATCTATAGTTATAAATTTACCGCCTGAAGGTAGGGAAACTTGTGCGCGCTATTGTATAAAAATCGAACAGACATTTTTTAAAAAGAAATTAAAACAGAAATTAGTATTAAAATAACTTTGCCTATTTCCCAATAGAGAAAAAACCACCCTAAGAAAGATTATGAATATTTTTCATCTCTTTCTTGAATTCCTCTAACATTGCTTATAAGATATTCAACATATATTTTTTAATAAAAGATAGGGTCAGCGTTTTGTAAAATCTCCCTAATTGACTCAAATAACATTTTTGAGATTTTCGAATTTCTCTTCCAAAATAAGAAAGCCAATAACTGGATAATCAATGAATAGCGATTAAGACTAAAATAAAAATAAGCGAAGATATAAACCCTGCTAAATTTATGGAATATGCGTGCATTTAAGCTGATGGCTATTTAAAGACGGCAGAAAGAATTCGGCCCCCAAAAAGACCATCTGGAAAATAGAACTTTATCAAAACCCCTAGCTCAGGTGCGGAAATTCCGCACCTGGCTTTTTTGGACCATTTTCTTCAAATTATAAAATTCTGCTTTCTAATTGAATGTATCTATATGAAACCGTACAAAGTGGTTTCATACGCAATTGTAAATCAAAAAGGGGGGTCCACTAAATCCTCAAATACTGCTATTTTCGCAAGAAGTCTTGCTGCTACTGGGAAGCGAGTATTAGTTGTGGATTGTGATCCTCAAGGAGGCATTTCCTCAGTTCTCGGATTTCCCGCACTTCAAGAGGGAGATTTTCGAAAAGGCTTAGTGGAAATCCTCTTCGGGTCGGACCCTGTCGTAGGCGAAAATGTTCATCCAACAGATCGTGCTTTATATCCAGGATCAATAGACTTGATTCCGGCTGATTATAGATTAGACCAGGTCTTCTTCACCACTTCACCCTTCGCCCTATCCCAAGCATTAGAATCGTTCGCAAGCGAAAACTATGATGTTGTGATTTTAGATACTCCACCAACTATGCAAGGAATAACTCGTTCAGCGATATTCTTTGCAAACTCAATTATTGTTCCATGTGAGATATCTACTCAAGCCTTAGGGCCAACGCGTTATACTGTAAATTCCGTTCGAGAAAATAAGAAAAATCCGAATATAGTATTCATTGGCTGGAAAGAACCAGACGGCAATGGATATCAGGCGAGATTATCAAGAGAATTTTTAGAAAATTTCGAAGATATTCTACTAGGCGATCTTCCAAAAAATACCACCGCAATTTCGTTTGCAAGCGAACCAAAGAAAGTAACCGAAGCGCTGCGAGAAGGCATCATAGCAAAAGCTTTAAATATTTTAGAAAAAGCAAAATGAAAAAAATCGGATCACAACCTTACTCTGTCTCTAAAATAACCCTCTCACCTGAATTGATGGAGGTTCAGGGCGACATGCCAATACAGGAATTGGACTACGAAAATATTCGCGACTCCATCAAAGCAGACGGTGTAAAAGATCCTATTCGCGGATACATGGGCGCAAACAGGGTTTTTCAAGTTCTCTCAGGGGCTAACCGACTTCGAGCCTGTCGGGAACTTAAAATATCAGAAATTCCTATCGAAGAGTATGAAAAAGGAACTTGGGAAGAAAACGTCAAATTTGCCATTATGGAAAATCTGATTCGACGGCATTTCACGTCAGATCAAAAGAGAGTACTTGCAGCTAAATTATTAACACTGGATCCGGAACTTTCAAACCGGGCATTAGCAAAATTAATAGGAGTCAATGACAAGACCGTCGGGAATGTTCGAAATAATCTTGAATTAGATTCGAAAATTCCGAAGTTGAAATCTAGGAAAGGAGCAGATGGTAAAACGCAATCTGCAAAAAAATCAGGTGCGGAAATTCCGCACCTAAAAAAATCTGCGCGTGCCAAACAAATCAGTGACCTCAAAAAAGAAATATCTTCATTAAAGAATGATATTTCAAAAAAACAAACTCTACTAAATAAAAAAGAAAAAGCGCTAGAAAAGCTTTATGAATCCGCAATTCGATAAAGTAAGTTTATTTTTTAAATTATTAGATTTTACTTTTTCCTTATTTCAATTTCCAAAGAATTCGAATGTACTTCCACAGATGATCTTAATATAGTTCAAAAAAACTTTTATCTTTTCTAAAAAGTGCTGGTACTTAAAGACCTTTTATGTTAACTTGAATTTGTTAAGTGCAATACTTAACGAACTCGCAAATCGAATACAGCCCGAGAAGAGCCTGCGAACTCTCTCGGGCGCCTTCCGAAAATTTTTAAGAGACATAATTTTACTTGCTTTTTTTTGCGTAGTACGGGACTAGCTGTACCCGTTTGAAAGAGACATAATTTTAAACCGATCTTTCGCAGGGTCGTATTTGCGGGTTCGAAAGAATCCTTCTTAGGCTTTTTTTAGAAATCAGGTTAGCGCCTCTGGCCGGAGGTATGTCCGCTGCTAATTAAGCAGGATTCAATTATGGAACTTCAAAAACAAGAGGTAAGGGGAGATTATATCCCGCCCGAAATTAACGCTCTTAATTATTGGCCTCAAATGAGGATGTTACTAGCTAAAATCGCATATTTGGACCAGAAGGCACAAACAAAATCCAATTCCCCAGATGCTGGATGCTTTGCTCGAAACAAATACTTAGCAAATCAATTTAAAATCAAAAAGCAAACGGTATCAAAGTATCTTATGATCCTGAAAGAGAAGGGAGATATTACAATCTCGTTCTCTCTAAATCAAAGAGGTCAAAAACAGAGAATTATTAAATCAAAATATTCAATATACTTTTTCAAAGACCAGGATGTTCAGTCAAACGGTTGTTTGACCGTGGTCAATCAAGATGATGGACAACAATCAAAAGGGTTCTCCAAGACGGTTGATTCCAATCAAACGCTCAATGTACATAGTTCCCAGAATTATTTAGATCCCACTACAGTACAAAAAACAAAAGGGCAGACTTTATCTTTTGATTATCTTGTTTCTGAATATGGAATAGAAATATTTTCCGAGTCGTTAAGGCGAGCTATTGCACAAGGAATGGAAAAGAACTTAGCATATATCAACGGAATTTGTAAAAATGTAAGGGCTGAAAAAAACAAACCAATTGAGTCCCCTATAAGACCAAATTCGGTTACGACAGAGAATACAAATAAGAACGAACCTCAAATTCCTTCTACTTACGAACCAACTTGGGACGCCTTCATTAATTGGTCTAAATCTAATCTTAGTCGATCAAGCGTAGAAGTCTTAGTAAAAGTTCAGTGCATTATTTCTGATAATGGGCTCTCTATAAATAGCGAACTCCCTGAGACATTACGGATGATAATTACAAAGTATTTCACAGATAAAGTTCCAGTGCCAATTGATGTGGTTTTTAATCAATCAAGCAAATCAGTTCATTTAGCGGATGATCTCGTTCATCAAGACAAACAAATTGAATTAATGAACCGAGACAAAGAGAAAGTCAAAGAAGATATTTATCCAAATCAAGAAGAAATTAATAGATTCATAGAAAGGCTCCAATTGTCTTCCAATGAGAATCTTGAAAAGGCAAACTTAGTAAAATTCGAGATACCGCAGGTTCCAAAAATACGATACTTGGACTTTTCAAATCACTCGAAATCAAAAAAGTCTAAGGAAAGAAGTCCGTATCTTTTTGGAACTAATGAAGAGATAGTCGAATTGACTAATACTTTCAGAAACCCTTTCGGCTACGTTAAAATTCGAGGTCGAAGCTTATTGAGTGGAGTCGCATAATTGTCTAAAGACGAAAATGTGAATAAGCATTCGATGGGGGAGGGGGAAGGACTTGCTTGAATCGCCTAAAGTCAACTTCTAATTCTTCGAACACAAGGGTATCATTGATCCTAATAGGGTATAAAACAACCCCATGATAGACGGAGCGAACTATGGTGCCATCATGTGAAGAAATACGAACAACAGGTTCAATAAAACGCTCTTTTACTACTACTGTAGCATTCTTCAATAGAGGATATTTAGCAAGTAAGGGAATTTGAGTTAAAAAATCGTTAGGTTCGAATTGCTTCCAATCTTTGTTAGAGAGAAGAATTTTCACCTTACTTAGAGCCAAAAGCAAATACATTTCCTTAAAGGTCTTTCGGCGAAGCCTAATTCTCTTTTTTTGAAGGCTTGCTTTTATAAAGATCTTTCGGCAATACTTTCTAGTGCCGAGACAAAGCAGATTCATTAAATTAATCATCATTCTCTAAGCCGAAGCGGTAGATTTTTCCTTCTTAGCTTTTAAGGTAGATAGCTCAACGTTAAGCTGATTTATTATTACTTTTTGGTCTTCGAGCAATTCACTTTGCTTTCTAATTTCGGAAAGTTTTGTAAGTAATTCATTTCTACAAAACTTAATTAGCCGTCTTTGCAGTCGTATTTTAAGCAAAAGTTTCCAAAGAAATATTTCCCGTTTTTTAGTTTGAGCCGAATGATAATTCCGGAAAAATCTATAAAGTAAGCTGAAGATACCTGTTTCTTTTTTACTAAGGGCTATTCTTAATTTAATGGAAAATCTATGCCGTATTCCAAGGTCTTCAATCAATTCTGAGCTACTGAATCTATTTGGCACTTTGGCTTTCCTCCAAGCTATACAATTGTCAATAAATTATCCCTTAAAAGAGCTGCTTACATTTACTATTAGCAATTCTGCATAGTATTTTTGATCCGAAAGCTAATTCAGATAATTCGAATATCGACTACGGCAATGAAACCGGAGAAAACCGAGGAATTTTTCTTTGTAAAAATTTCAGAATCCGGTGTCTGGATTGAATTGAACAAAGATTGAAATTATGCGAGGATCTATAACAATAGTTCTTCGGACTCGGCTTAATTTGATAAAATCAGTTTTTCCAGAAATAATGAAGACCAACTCCCTTTTCAAAAATGAAGGTTCAAAATTAATTTTGGAATTATTTTCTCCAATAACGATTGTCCAAGTCCTATCTATAATACAAAATGTACTAAATCAAGTCAAAAAAGTGCATAATGTACTTTTTGTTTGAGAGCGTAAAATGAGAAATGATAAGGCGTTAAAATCAGTAAATGATCCGCGTGACCTTGAAACAGAAGCCTTACGCCTACTGTACGCTGTCTCAAAAGTTGGATTTGAAGAGGTTGAGAGTAAGACCGGAATTACTCGACATAAGTTAAATAGATGGGCAAGAGACAACGAAAAAATAGACGAAATGGTTCTAAATGAACTATTACTGGATTTTGGAATTTCTAAAAAATTTGTAAGAACTGCTAAGGGTCATTGGGACGCGACAGGGGAAGAAAGGACTGCAAGATTTGAAGAAATAGTCAAGGATTCAATTAAGATCCAAAGATTTAAAGGAGGAATTCAATTAAGAAGGGTTGTGGATTTAGTTGAAAAGATGGATTCGAATGATAGTGAGATAGTGATAAACTTATGTCATTCTCTATTGCAAGCAAAGAATAGTACATCCCTACGATCAATACTGTCTTTAATTTTTAATCTGCCTAAATCGTTTTACGACAGAACGCTGCGCCACCTTTTGGATCTAGAAAAAAGTATTTATGAAAAATAATCCGTTACCAAGCTTCTAATCCGGGGAAATCAAGCTCCCTTTCAATTAAAGAATATCTTCGATATTTTCTTGGACGTTTGGTTTAGGTAATCCACCGCGGAAATTTTGCCAACTAATAAGCTTTGAATTCCAGACATTTCAATATTCTTTATTTCTTCTTGCTTTAGTAATTCATATTTATCGCAAATTTCTTTATAACCAATAGGATCAATTTTGTTCAATAAATAACGGTTAATTGTTATAACAATTGAAGAAATACGAGGATCTTTATGGTCTTTGCCGAAGTCGGCCAAATCGATATTAAATAGTTTATACTTAGTTACCGGAATCCAGCTAAACCAAAGAAAAAATAAAAAACCAAGCTCTAATACCGAATTGTGTATCAATTCTTGATCAGAGATGAAAAGTAAAAACACAACAGAAAAGAGACAAGAGAATAGTATTCCTGTGAAAAGATAGATTGAATGTAGTTTTTCGAAATAGGTCCCATTTAGCATATTATAAACTATTCGGACAAGACCCCAAGCCAAAGCAGAATAAATATAGCATACAGAAAGATTGTAAATTATCCCTCCTTTGAAAAAGAAAGATAACCCGTTAAAAGCGATCGCGGATCCTATTCCAAATAAGAATAAAAAAGAAAACACTAAAATAGCTACTAAGTGAGCGATAACAAAAGGCATAGGAATAGGAGTGAGCTTATTTGGATTAGAATAGTTTCTGATTATATAATTTACGAGAAATGGAATAAATAATGGAGGAATCGGAATTAACTTCATTATAATAAATTTCACATTCAAACTTATGTTTGTTTCCAAAGAAAAGAGCAATATAGCCCAAAGGGCGATTAACGAAGCAATAGAGATAAAGGCAACGGATAGCTTTCTGCGATCTGATTTATAATAAAAAAATATAGCAGAGCAAATAAGAACGAATGGCGTAACGAAAGACAAAGGTTTTCTCCTGACTATGATTTGTTTTTGCTTCTAGCTTTAAAATGAATTCTCAATTGGCAAGAATTCTAAAGTAAATTGTTAAAATTCTATTTCAGTGGCTCTATATATTCAGAGCAGCATCGAAGAAAGATATGAAACTCTTACTTAAGTGATACTAAGAAATTATATGCAACTTTGAAAATCGATTAAATTTACAAAGATACAAATTGTCCCAAAAATAATAAAAAAAGTTTAAAATGTATAATTCGTAGTTGACCTATTGAGGGCAAAAAAGGGACAAATGAGGCTAATGTAAGATCTTAATTATTCGAGCCCTAATAATTGCAAACAGTAAGCAAAATGAAAAATAAAAAATTTCTAAATACGACAATCCTAACATTAGCTTTCTTCATTACCGCAATTCCTCTTTGGGCCAGAAGCGATAGTGTTTTTGAAATAGATCTAAATAGAGCGATTTTGCTGGGATTAGAGAGAAATATAACTCTTCAAAGCATCGAAAGACAAAATGAAATATATTCGCGTGTAATTCGCGAGAAAATTCGAGAATATTTTCCGAAGTTTGGAATTTCTTATTTCGGTCTTCGAAACCTAAATCAAAGCCAATCTGATTCTTTGTATAACGATGTGCGTCTTACTGTTCAGCAGTTATTGTATGATGGCGGAGAAAATAACAAGAATATTGAAATAGCAAAACTTTCCAGTACTCTAAATAAGGAAGAATTTCGAATTCAACTGGGAAAAGCAAAAGTTGAAATCGTTCGAAAATATCTAAGTTCAATAGCTGCTTACGGCAAATTTGTTGCGGCTAGAAGACTTTACTTAAGTTTTGAATCACAAAAAAAGGCCATTGAATCAGAATTACGTAACGGACTTCGTTCAAAATTAGAATTAACTGAGATAGAATCGAAACTTGCACAGGCACACCTTGAAGTAACTAAGAGCGAGAGTTCGTATAATAGATCATTAAGAGAATTAAAATTACAACTTCAACTAGATGGTGATGAGGAAGTCGCCATTAGAGAAAACATTTTCTTTGATTATGTATTCTCAGATCCTATGCCTTTATTGCAAAAGGATGATGGAAATTTTGAAGATAACCGTCCAGACCTTAAAAAAACTCGGATAATAGTAGAACGTTTAAAGAAAGAGAAAGAAATCGCTGAAGATTATTGGAAGCCAAAGTTCCTAGTTGGGGGGTATGTAGGTAAGAATTCAAACGATACCCAACCAGTTCGCCATGAAAATTACGGGATGAATTTTTCTGTGGTTCTTCCTTTGGGATCTTCTACATTCCAAACACAATCTAACTACGGTGTTCAAACAGATGGGACCGGTATTCAAAGGATACCTGGATATGGTCCACAATTTGTTGGTCAAGGAGAGAACACCTTTAATAGCGCAAACTTTCAATTCATGGATAACCTCGCTCAAAGCAGAAAAATCTTAGAAGGCGAAATCAAATATGTGGACGCGGTGGCTGCTCAAAAATTAGCCAGACTTCAAGCAAGCCATGAAATCACAGATTCAAAAGAACGTATTATCGAGAATTATCGGGAAATCACAGCGATAAATAGAAAAGTAGAACTTCACTTAGAGAATTATAGAGCATCAAAAGTTAAATTGTCGGAAGGTTTGGTAAAAAGGGGAGAGGTTCTGAAAATTCAATATGAACTTTCTTTAGCCCAAGGAGAGTTAGCAGAAGGTTATGCGAAATATATTCAATCCTGTTACGAGTATTTTAATGCGAGCGGCCGAGAATGGCAAGAGCTACCTTTTTACAAAGTTAATCAAGGAAGGGGGAATTCCATAATAACAAAATTATTATATGAAAACCCGAAGAACGCAGATCTATTTCCGACTCCTAATGGGAAAGAGTAATAAAATGAAAAAAAATCAAACTTCAATCAATTTTTATCTTAGCAGTGCTTTCATACTTTTCTTATTTTTGCAATGTGATAACCTAAATACAAATGCTTCGAAATTCTTACCATACTTGAGTACAGGAGAAAGTCCAAACGTTCTAGCTAGTTCTCCAATTACAAACACATCCGGAGTTTCTCCGACTGCTTCCGTTCAGATTATTTTTGATCGAACGATGAAGATATACACTTGCCAAGAAGCTTTTTCGATTACGCCTACTATTGCAGGATACTTTAGTTTATCCCCATTTAGCTTGGAGTTCACTCCTTCCCAAAACTTGACGAACGGCTCTTATACCGTGAAGATAACAAAAAATTGCGAAGATGAGAAAGGACATGATCTAAAAAACGTATTTAATCTTGTTTTTGGAGTAGGAAGCACCCCAGGTGGAGGAACAACAAGTCCAAGTGTTTCTTCCATTCAAGTTCAGCATGGAACTTTGTCTGCCTGCAATGCTGGAACTGGAACAAATATCGATATTATTTCAAACGATGTTACCGATGGTTGCCTCGGAACAGTTGCAGCTAGGAACCCCGTAGTTATAACTTTTTCGGAAGCGATGAACACTTCTGTAACCCAATTAGCAGTAAGTACTTCCTTTACTGGGGACTATGATTGGTCGGGTGGCGGAACGATTCTGACAATTACCCCTGATGTGCCTTTAACATACGGTACTAGATACAATGTGAATATTTCTACAAACGCAGTAAGTGCCTTAGGTTATACAATGAGCACTGCTTTGACATCGAGTTTCGTTGTCGGAGGTCTTACCGGGTCGCCTACTGTGCAGGCAGTTGGAGTCGAAAGCCAGGGTTGTTCTGCTTCCTTTCCGGGTGTTGGATCCGCTGCTGGAGGAGACTGGACACTTGGTTCTTGCTTTTGGGATAGTTCACTTGCCGTTTTATCTGCGAGTTCATATAAGTTCAGAGGTGGGGATGACGGAAGCGGGGCTTCTGCCACTACTGCTGCATGTTCTGACGTAACTACTGATAACTTCAAAATTATCTTTAGTAACTATATGAATCCGACAACAACTGCGAGTGCTGTAAGACTTCAAAGGTTATCTCCACCGTTGACAACCGTCAAGATGGCTAGCTATGCTTGGTCTGATTGTCAAGCGGCATATCCTTACGGGTGCAGAGTGTTAATAACCTCTTTTTCTGAATTAGAAGCCTCTTGCAATGGCGCTTTAGCTTTTGGTAATTCATCTACGGGTGGTGATTTTAATTTGTCAAGGACGGACAATGCACCAGCGAATTTCCCATTCTATCAATTATTCGTGGATACAACTGCTATAGATGTGAATGGAGTGAATTTGAAGAACCAATTTCAATTCGTCATGGAGGGAAAATGAAAAGAAAGATTTTATACATTATTTTGATAGGTGCTTTCTTTAACGATTGCTCGATGATTCTAGAAAAATTTTACCCTGCTCCAATTTCAGCAAAAGAGGGCGGTAAAAGCGGTGTTGTAATTATCGGAGAAATAAAAGTAAAAGATTCTACTGGGTCTTCTTTTGTAGGTGAAATTTTTAAAGAGAGCCTGCATTATGAATTCATTAAAGAGGGCTTTTCTCCTTTTGTTATCGAAGAGTCCGGAAAAGAGATCGCACAACCTAAAAATAGGATCGCGTTTGGTGACGAAGCAAATGTAAAATTGACATCAATGCAAGAAGCTGCTCCAAAGGATGAAATTCAATTTGTCGGAAAATCCGATCAAGAATTGAAATCAATCGCCGACAAAACGAAATTCGAAATATATACGGAGTCTTCGATTATCCTTAAAGAAGTCGGAAGTAGTATTTTAGACGGAAAGTATTCTGTGCTGATATTTGTACGAGTGTTCGGTAGAAATGGAAAGAGAATAGGGGAAGTGAAACATATTACAAGCGGTAATAAGGAAAAGCTGGACTCCGTTATTTCCGATAGTTCCGCCGGGATTGTAAAGCGAATTAGAGAATTGGTTAAAAATGATTAAATTAGAACTACAAAAAGTTAAATCATATCTTACTCTTCGCAGTTATCTTATTATTGGCTCTGTGTTACTCGGACTAATCTGTATTTTTGGATATTTGGTAATATCCAAAAAATCGGAAGTAAAAGCTCTGCTATCGGATGCGCTTACAAGCTATAAGTCGAACGATTTGCCGAAAGCAAAGGGTCTCATGCTTAGAGTTATTGAAGTTGATTCGAGTAACCCTGAGGCATACTTTCTTTTGGGAAAAATAGAATATTATTCTAAAAATTTCTCAGATTCTTTAGTAAGCTTTGAGAATTGTGTCTCTTCGGACCCGAAAAGGGTCGATTGTATGATCTGGAAAGCGAAAGCGATCTATCTAGTAGGAAAAGACGTGAAAGCCTTCGATAAAGCCGTAAATGAAATTCGAAGTATGGGCATAGAAAGCCCCGAGGTATTCCATTTGGATGGTTTGCGTTACGAGTTAACCGGAAAATTGGATAAGGCAATCGAAAGCTACAATCGAGCGGTCGATATGTCCTCTGCAATATCTCCAACTTTAATCCGTTTGGAAGAAATTTATACAAGAGCAGGATTCAAATCCAAAGCCAATAAATTTCACATGCTTAATGAAGCTATAATAGAATATAATGACCCGAGTATTTCTCGTAGATAAGAGGAAAAATGCAAAGCATTCAATTTAAAGTCGAACCGATAAAACAATACTTTATCCGTTATTTTTCGGTTAGCTCGGAAACTATTCTGGAAAACCCGAGAAAAGTCTTTCTTACCGCTCTTGGAGCACAAGGACTTCTTTTACTTATGTATACAATCGGAAATCTGATTGTTTCTTATTCCGTAAATTTTCAAGAGATCCAAGCAATGAACTTGAGATACAGTAAACTTTTTGAACAAAGAAACATTAGTCCATTTCTATATTCAATGAATACTTATCCGTACACAATCTTTTGGAGTGTATTTTTTATTTATTTATTTCAGTTCTTTTCCATTGGAATTAAGACTTTGACTCTGAAAGGATTTTCGGAAAAAAATACTTCATTTTGGGCAGCGGGGGCAATTGAGATTGTTTCATTCTCGCGTTTTATATTATGCTTATTTCCAATATTATTGTATGCGCGAATATATCCGCAAGGTTGGAAACAGGAACTTTTACCTTTAATCTTCTATACCTCCATATACATGATAACCTTGTTAATGGGCTTATGGTATTTTTTACAAAGTAATCTAAAATTGTCTATGGAGACATTTGCGCTTCCGAAGGGTAGGGCATTCTTTATTTGGGTCTCTCCTATACTTATCGTAGGTTTGATAATCCTTTCTATAATGCGGCGTTAATGAACGGGACCGGTAAATTTCATCCGAAAATACTTCTACTACTGGGCGGATTTATCTTTTTCATTTCCGCAGTAGTTTGGAATGTACTTCCAAAATTCAAAAATGGACTTAGTATTACTCCTCCGAAAAAGATCTCAGTCAAAGTTTCTTCCGTAAAATCAGTGGAGGTTTCTCCAAGTATTGAAGCAGCCGGTGTTATCGAGCCGGAAGAAAAAATTGATCTTTTCTTTAAAGTTCCAGGCAGAATCGAAAAGGTTTTTGTTGAGGAAGGAGAAAGAGTCAGTAGAGGCCAAAAGTTAGCCAGCTTAGAAAAATATAGTTTCGAACAAGAACGTAAAAGGCAAGAAGCCAATCTGGATTCATCGATTGCCCAATTGAAACTTTCCGAGGAAAAATTCGAGAAGGCTCGAAAACAAATTCAGGCCAAATTTATAGAGATCAAAAAGCAGAATGAGTTGGTTAGTAGATACCGAGAAGAATACGAAAAGGCTAAAAGGACTTTTGAAGCTAAAGAAGCGGTTTTTAAAGAAGGCGCAATCAGTCAGGAAGAATTAAACGCAGCTCGAATTGAGGCTATTGCGAGATCGACCGTTTATGAGAACGGAAAAAGAGATTTAGACATCATATCTTTAGGGATGACTGATTCGGATATAAAAGAGTCCGGTCACCCGGTCCCTAAAACGGATGCGGCACGATTAATTATTTTGAAAGAGATTAATACAAAGATTGAAAAGGCGGAAACCGAAGTTGCAAAGGCAGCAGTTCGTTCTACGGAAACTCTTCTAAACAAAGCATTACAGGATCTAAAAGAATCCGATTTGTATTCTCCAATGGACGGAACAATAATGCAAAAGCTAAAATCCCGAGGCGATGTTTTAAACGGAGCATCCGGCCAAGGCCAGGCGGTTTTAGTGGTGGCTAAAATAGATAATATTTTTGCAGTATTCAACGTGAATGAAAAAGATTCCGTAAGAATTAAGAAAGGCTTAAATGTCGATGTTATCGCAGATGTTCTGCCAGATAAATTATTCAAAGGTGAAATTGTTCGTGTTCAACCATATATAGTTGAGAAAACGCATACTCTCCAAGTAAGTGCAAAAGTTTCCAATAAGGAAATCAAATTGCGTCCCGGAATGTTTATTAGGACTCGTACTTTCGAAGGAGATAAGATAAAGGTATTTGAAATTCCTAGAATTTCTTTTCTGGAAAGTAGCGATAAAGAAGGGTCTATTTTTGTCGTTCGCGAGGGAAAGGCTTTCAAGATCCAGGTAAAGATCAAAGAAACTAGAGGCGATAGCATTTATTTATCCGAAGGTCCTAACGAAAACGACCAAGTGGTTATAGAAGGGAATTCAAGACTAAAAGAAGGGTCAGAAGTAGAAATTGAAAAAGAACCGACTAATCCTCCACAAGGGGGATAGGTTTGGAAAAACTAGTCAAAGTTATTCTAAGTAAACCAGGCACAATTTTATCCATTTACGTCTCCTTCGTTATTTTCGGGATCATCGCTCTTTTCGATCTTAAAATCGCAATATTGCCTGAAATCGGTTTTCCAAAAGCGGTTGTTGAAACCAAATTTCCTTTTGCAGGAATAGAAGAAGTCGAGGCATTAATTTCCAAACCTATTTCCGAAAGACTAGGCAGTTCTCGTGGAGTTAAATCAGTTTATGCAGTTTCCGAACCGGGAGTATCTCAAGTCACCATTACTTTTGCCAACAACAGAGACCTTGAATTTAAGATAAGTGAATTAAGGGAAAAGTTAGAACAAGTAAGAGAGTTACTTCCCCAAAATTCAGAGAAACCAATTCTTTCCAGGTTTGATCCCAATTCGGGACCATTTCTAGAAATGGTTTTTTTCCCAGATAAATTAAATAACCCCGTATTATTAAAAAGCTATTTGGAAGAGAATTGGAAACCGGTTTTAGAAAGAATAGAAGGTGTAGCTAGTCTTCAGATCGGCGGTGGCTACGAAAAGGAAATATTGGCCGAAATTGATGCAAAGCGTCTGCTTGCATACAAACTCTCTCCTCAGAGTGTCGGCAGAGCGGTCGTCCTTTCGAATAGGAACGTTCCAGCAGGCTCAGTACCGGCCGGAGACAAGGAGGTCTTGGTCCGAGTTAAAGGGGCCGCGAGTTCTATTGAGGAATTAGGTAAAACCGTTATTACAGTCGGCCCGAATGGAGAACCTGTGCTTTTCGGTGACTTTGCGGATCTAAAGATCAATTATAGAAAAAGATCGGAGAAAGCTTTATTTAACGGAAAAGAATGTGTTATATTATATTTTTATAAAGAATCCGGGGCAAACCCAGTTGAGGTTTCCGAAAGGATCCTCGAAGAAGCGAATCAAATTTACAAATCTTCCAGGTCGGAAGTGCAATTCGAAACGGGTTTTGATGAAGCAAATTATGTAAAACAATCGGTAAACGGACTAAGATTGTCTCTCTTGATCGGAGCAGGGCTAGCCTTTTTAGTCAGTCTGCTACTACTGCGAAATTTCAGTTCTCCCATCGTTTTAATGTTAATTGTTCCGGCGGCAGTGCTCATTAGTTTTTTTCTATTCTGGATATTCGGGCTTTCATTGAATATGATGTCTCTGGGTGGACTTGCAGTCGGGATAGGAATGCTTTTCGATAATAGCAATGTCGTACTTTCCGCAATAGAAAGAAATCTAGATAGTAGTCAGAATAAACTCAAGGCTTGCATGAGTGGAATTTCTGAAACGATCCTTTCGGTAATCATAGCTACAATCTCTACTTTGCTAGTATTTATACCTATGGTGTTTTTAAAAACATTCATAGGGTCTTTATTTTCGGAAATGGCTTTGGCTATTTCTATTTCCTTACTAGTCAGTCTTGTAATTTCGATCACACTTACACCGGTTCTTTATTATCTAATCCCGTTAATGTATGCGAAGAAAAATTCCTTTTACGATAGATTATTTATAAGGAGCGAATCCTATGAAATTCGTTTTATCAAATGGCATAGTTGGCTACTGGAAGGACTTCTTAAAAACCCTAAAGGCTCTGTCGGTTGGATCTTTATTTTGATCTTTTTGTCGGGAGTTTCGGTATATTTTATTTCAAAAGAAATTCTGCCAAAGATGGAAACTGGAGAATTTGCGATTCGTTTGAAGTTCCCATTCGGAACGATCCGAGAAAGGGTAGAGGAATCTACAATCGCTTTGGAATCTTTTATAAAAGAAAAATACCAAGTCTCGGATTCGATATCTAGAATAGGGAAAGAAAGTCAATCCGGTAAGGATGGGGGACTGACAGTAGACCCTAGTTCTGAAATCAGGTTTATAATTGGAAGCTGGCATAGAAGTTCCACTAGCAGGATAGTTGAATCAATTAAGAGTGATTTGTTCGAAGAATTTCCCAACTTAAATTCGAACGTTAAATATTCGGGTGATGTTTTGTCGTCCATTGTTGGCGCAGAAAGTGAAATCATATTGGAACTTAAAGGTGAAGAAGTCCCCGAACTTGAGAAATTAGGCAAACGACTGGAAGCAAAAGGAAGTTCGATCCCAGGAGTTCGAAAAATCTCTCATGCGTTAGGTGATTCTGTAAGATCTTATACTTTAAATTTTGATGAATCAAAATTATTGAGATACGGTTGGTCATTGGATTCCGTTGGAGATAGTTTAAGGATCGCAACTTTGGGAGGTTATTTTTCCGGTGTTGAATTGGAAGGTAAAGAGATCCCGATCAGACTTATTTTCCGAGGAGTAGATATCCAAAATTTAGATTCAGTCAGAAATTTCGGAATCCCCGTGGGAGAGAAATCCGTATCTATTAGTGAATTGTCCGAGATAGAAGAGGAGAATAATTACAGATACTTGTATGGGATTGGGGGCCAAAGAGCGAATTTCATTACGTTCTTTTCAGATCCTGGTAAAGAATCTGAAGTATTAAGAGGGGTGAATAACTTCATTAGATCAGAAGAATTTCCGATGGAAATTTCTTTGGGGCTTCAAGAATCCGCAGACTACTCGGCAGTGATAAAAGAACTTTCCTTCACTATAATTTTAGCATTTATCGTTTTATATTTATTAATATCCGGGCAGTTCGAATCCATACGAGTCGCAAATAGAATTCTAATTACGATCCCTTTGGTTGTTTTAGGAGCTATACCTTTTTTATTTCTCTTCGGTCGATCAATAAATGCCAGTTCCTTTGTAGGTTTAATTATGCTGATGGGAATCTCCATCGATTCGGCCGTTCTATTTTATGAGTATTTTCTGATTGAGAAGTCTAAGAAAGTTTCCAATCCTATAGCTTCTAAAAAATCCGCTAACATTATATTGAAGCCTGTTCTTATGAACTCAACGACTACCTTTGTTGGGTTGTTACCGATCATGTTTGTTCTAATGCCGGGATCCGAATTTCAAGCTTCTATGGCTGTTGTGGTCGGCTTCGGAGTTATTCTTAGCTTGTTGAATGCTATTTTTCTTATGCCATTATTGTTTTCGCTAATGGAAGAAAAAGCGTAACAAATGATATTAGAGCAATTACAAAAGAATTTAAGAGAGACCTTAGGAAATCGCTCGGGCGCTCATGCGGCGTTATTGATCTTTTTTTTGATCTTGTCTATAGTTTCAATTATAGATATTCCCATGGAAGTTTTTCCCTCGAGAGAGTCGGCGAGAATGTCGATCACAACTACCTTTCCTGGTACAGATGTAGAAAAAATAGAACGAGAAATTACTTCGTCTATCGAAGAAAGCCTATCCTCAATCGGAGGAATATTGGAAATGAGATCGATTTCCGAGGCATCGAAATCGGTTATAAAATTACAGTTCGAAACCTATTCGCAGATAATCGAAAGGACTTCTGATATTCGCGAGAAATTGGAGATCTTAGGAGCAAAATTTCCAAAAGAAGTTAGAAAGCCGATTTTAGAATATTCAGATTCTTCGGAGAACCCAGTCCTAATCCTTACGATAAACAAAGAAAATGTATCTAATAACGATCTTAGGTTTATTGCCGAATCTCAAATTAAAACAAAAATAGAAGCCATTTCAGGGATAGGAAGAGTCTCGATCGTAGGAGGAGATAGTAAAGAAATTCTAATCGCTTGCGATCGAGACAGATTAGAATCGGAAGGTTTAAGTATTGCGGATGTTTCGAGAATTATACGTTCAAATAATACAAATGCGATTGTCTCCAAAGCCCAAATCGGTAATAAAGAATTCAACGTATATATAAAAGCAAAAAAGAAACTTCCAAGCGATTTTGCATCCATTCCTTTACGTGATAACGGGAATGCTATATTGACCTTAGGCGAAGTTGCAAAAATCTCATTTTCCAATAAAGAAAAAGAATCCTATTTTAGAAGGAATGGAAAAGAAGGGGTAAGCATTTACGTCTACAGAACTGCAGGGAACGGTTTAACTTCCCTAAACTCCGAGATAGAAAAAATACGGGAAAGTCTTGAAAACGAAGTCGATATCACCGTAGTATATGACAAATACTCCCTTGCAATCTTCGATCTAGGAAAATATTTTCTAAGTGTAGTTGTTGTTTTTCTAATTTTCTCGGTACTGGTCTTTAGAAAGAGATCAGTTTCAAATATTGTAGTTCTTTTTTATTCTTTTTTTTGTTCTGCCGCATTCACGGGGATCATTTTTGGAAGCATTAACGCGTTACACGCTATCGGAATAAATTGTGTTTGTATTTATTTTATTTCGATGGATAGGCTGAATTCATTTTTTCCGAAAAAAGGATTAGGAGAGGTCCTTTTTAGTGCAGCTTGGATATTTGCGATCTATTTCCTATTGAAAAAGGACGTATCTGCTTTCTATTTCCAAGCTTTGACAAGTGGAGCGATTTTCTCGATCTTTTATATTTTGTCGAGTACACTGAGTTTTGAAAAATTTTCGATCCTAAAGGAGCTACGCCTCATAGATGATCGGCTTTTTCTTTTGTCAGAGAGGATTAAAGACAAACTACCCACATTTGAGAATTTCAAAGCGAGACTTATTAAATCCAACGCTTTTACTCAGAATTTCATAAAACGATCCGAAAAAACCGAAATCGGGAAGAGATTTCTTTCTTATTACGCTGTAATAGGAAGTGAAAAAATAGTGTTCACTTTTAGTATCATTTTTCTTTTTTATTTTTTATCCGCAAGTTTCAGAAGTTATGCGGATCCTTCGAATACTCGAGCAGTAATTGGCTCCCTGGAACTTCCCCCCGGCTCAAGCGTTTTATTAACGAATAGGATCTCCGAAAAAGTAGAAGAGATCTTAGGGGAGATGAAAATCACCGAGGATCTTATTTCTAAGGTAGAAGGAGATCACTCCAGGATCATTCTAAAAATGAAATCGGGCATTTCTGTAGACGAGTCCCTATTTAATTCCTTGAAATCGAAAATAGGAAAGCAGAGTCCGGCATTTATTTTCTTCTCTTCCGATACGGAGAATGCGGCGGATGAGGGAATTACATTTGAAGTATTCGGAAGTAATTATGAAGAATTGGACGCGATCGTAAAAAGTATAACTAAGGAAATTTCATCTTTTCCGGAAACGGAAGAGGTAGTGCTGCGCTATAAAGGTCCTAGAGACGAATATACAATGAATGTGGATCCGCAAAAAGCGGCCAGATCAGTATTAGACGCCTCTAAATTGGGTGAGGATATTCGGTTCACATTGCAAGGCGGGATAGCCGCTAAATCTTTTTCAAATTTTACCGAAATAGACGTAAGAGTTCGTTCTTCGGACGAATTTAGGGGCTCTAAAGATTCTCTTGAGAAAGTTAATGTGCGAAATTCGGAAGGTAGGTTTGTTCCTGTTTCTGAAATTTCTTCAGGAAAAGACGATAAAACACCGGTAAAGATCTTTCATAAAAATAGAAGAAGGACATTATCTTTTTCCGTTCATTTAAGATCTAATTCGATAGGAGATATTCGTAAGTTCGAATCGAAAATCAATTCATTTGATTTGCCGGAAGGTTATAGGATCGAAAGGCTTGTCCCTGTGAATCGTTCCAATTTCGGAAGAAACTTAAAAGTGGATTTACCTTTCATTTTGTCCGTTTTGTTTTTGATCGTTAAAGGTGCGGTCTTAACGGCAAACTCCAAAGACAGGATGCGAAATATTTCCATTCGTATATTCGGATTGGTTTTTCTGGGGTTTTGTATTCGGATCTTGTTGGGAGACTGGAAGATCCATTCAAGTCTGTATTTTCTTCTTCTTTCTCTATTAATTTAAAGGTTTTTGATACGGTATCGGAGTTCCAAAGTATTTATATTGGATTGGTTCTTTAGATTTAAGATAGCGGAAGTAAAATATCCTTTTTGCACTAGTTTGAGGTCGAAGAGTGAACTTTTGATGAGATGTTTCCGAGTAGAATAAATTTAGAGGGTCGAGAGAAGTATATTCGATCTTAGCAGCTAAATCCGGAGAGAGATACATTTTATTTTCTGTATTTCCAAGTTGGGGTCCTTTCGTGTGAGAAAAAAGAGGTTCCGGAAGAAAAATGAAAGGTGAGACATCCGCATTTGCATCAGACGGATTTTCAAAATCAACAGTTACTTTTAGAAAATCTTCCACAGCGGGGTGTTCTGTAAAAATTCTCTGTTGCCTAGGCGTTCCGCCATGGCCTTTAATATTGAGAACATAGGAATCTACTCTCTGCACATTGATAATTTTTGTCTTAACCGAACTAGTGCCAAAATCCAAATCCGCAGATTTTACGATTTTATAATCGGATACAATGGGTCCGGAAATCCGAGCTGCCAGTTCGGTATCCTTTAGTACTGTATTTGCAGCTTTGATCACATTTGTTGCGACCATTGATTCTTTTTCAGATAACCAGTAGAGAGGAAAAATAGGCCAGCCTAGCCACACTTGTTTATATACTGGTTGGGATTGAATGGCAGGGATCGGTATTTCTTTTCCGTTGGAATCATATAAGCTTGCAGCAATTTGCAAGTCCCAACTTTCGAATCCTGGAATAAGCATTAAAGTAAATAAAGAAGTATAAAAAGACCAACCTCGTCTGTGAGCGAATTTGGATACTTTTAAGACTAAAATATTCTTTAATTCTCCAACTACTACAGAATAGGAAGCATCCGAATGAACTTCTATTAGCTTAAGTCCTAACACAGATATTTTAGGTTCTAAGATCGATTTAACATTAAACGGGGCTTCTATTAAGTTTAAGGCATGATTATTCTCATATATTAATATGACGCCAAATTCTTTTTGGGATTGAGGTGATGTAATAGGTTGTCTATCTTGCGAATCTGAATTCCGTAATAGATACAAGGAACAGGAGTTGAATCCAAAGTAGAAGACTAGAAATAGATCTAATAGTAATAGTTTGCGAACTGAATTTGTAGGAAATTGCATATTACTTCTTCTTTTCCTTTAATTCTAAAAAGACCAAAAAATTCAGCCTATATCACTAATTGTTAGTCTTCAGTTCTATTTATTGAAGTCCGTAGGGGTTTTGTATAGTGCACTTTTAGGTTAAGCAAAATACGAAAATTATTAAAGTACAATTTGTACCATAATAATTAAAAATAGTCCAAAATGTACTTTACAGAATTCAAATCTTTGACATCCCATTGTAGAATCGCTAGAATTGGACTCAAAATATGTCTCAACTTAGAAATCAAATTACTAATAAGATCCGAATTAGTCTATTTTTGTTTTATTTAATATTTTTGCCACAATTATCTATATTAGAGTCCCAAGCGATTGAGCCAACGGAACTTGACTTGTCTAGTTATCAGGCAGATTCTTGGAACACATTATTCGAAACTGCCTGGTCTTTAAGTGATATAAACTCTTGGAATGATTATATTAACGGGCAATACTCTTCCTTTAAAGCAGATTGGGAAGCCCAAGCGGACTTACAATTTTCTAATATTCTGTCTCAAGTTACACAAACAGACGGAGTTGTTGGAAATGCGGCTTACATAGATTACGTTTCAAAGTACTTAGAACTGCAAAGACAGGAAGCTGAGAAGAATTGGGAGACTCAAGCCGAATCGAATATTCAACAAGAAAGAACTTTCTTTTTAACTAGCCTTCAAGGAAGACAAATAAATAATTTGGGAGAGAATTTACCTTCAGAAACGCGGTCCCAAATTGAGCAACAGGTTCAGAACTGGAATAAACAATTTAATGATACTTTACAAATTGGGCTCTATGAATATCAGACCGCCCTTCAGTCATTGCAAACCATGTTTCAAGGAATGCAAAACTCGATCACTCAAACTGACTCGGAATTCCAAGCCAATTTACAACAAATTCAACAATACGAAACGCAAGTTCGAGATAGTATTAAAAATAGTAACGATGGATTAAAACAGTATCTATTAAATCAATCTCTATTGCAACTTACTGATAACAATGGTGTTTCTTTGCTTGGAGATTTTAGTTCTTTATCCGGCACACAATTATTAGCTGCATATAATAATATCGACTCTAGCAAATTAAATGCCGCTGGGTTAAAGTTAAAGAACTTAATTGATACAATAGATTCTGGATTAGATCCTACAAATCCAGGTTCATTATCAGATATTGCTGTAGCCATGCAAAATTATTTGTCAGAAGAGCAGATTAACGCGACTACCACAGCGGCAGGTTATAGAGCAAATGAGTATCAAGCTTGGTCTTACGGCGATATAAGCAGTGCCATACATCAAATTACTTTTATCACTTCAAATGATTTCACAAGTGATCCAAATCATCCTGGTGGATCTTGGAATGATGAATTAGCTGCGGCAATAAAATTATATATTGATTCCAATGGTTCGAACGCTTCGGACTTGTTGGGAATGTTAAGTGCGCGCCTCGGGAATTCAAATCTAACAGTTAGTTCCATAAACTCGATTGATTTAGTTGCAATATCCAATTCTGCATTTTTAAGTAATTATACGAATTGGACATCAGATTGGAATACTCCATTACTTGGAGTTGGCGGTTCTTATGCCAATAACGGGTCTTCTTTCTGGACGTTAACTGCTCATTGGTGGGCGTGTTGGGGTAATGTTTGTTTAGAGCAATATACACCTTATGCAGAACAGAATGTGTACTTAGATGCATCCTTAACGATTCATGATTCGGCTGCTCAAGCAAATGCTATTCAATACGAATCGTTTAGAGATGAATTGGCCGGAAAATTTAGCCTTTGGACAAACACGCTTGTCCCAGCTATTCAAAATTGGGAGCAACAAGTCTCCGACTATAAAGCCAAATACACAGAATGGCAAACTACTAAGTTAAGCTTAGAGCAACAGCTTCAAAGTGAATACAATTCACAACTCAGCCAATTGCAAGTAAATCAAAACAATTGGGCAACACAACTGAGCGATATGTATACTGATGCAAACGCGTATTCAAATGCAAACTCAATTGTGATGCCTACCTTAAATACAAACGTTACTGGATCTTCTTTAAGTTCGATAAATTCTCAAATCCAATCGTTTAGTAATTACGCTAATACAAATCCAAATCTGCAAAATCTTTCTAATTTTTATAATGCAACGGGCCAATTGGTAAATGCGGCTTACAACCTTAGCATGGTAGAAGGAAATCAGATCTTAGCATTAGATAATCAAAAAGCTGCACTGGATTCTTTAATCCAAAATTTACAAAACCAAAAAGAAATGAATTCAGATATATCTGAAGAGTCCTATGCGAAATTTACGGGAAAAATGTTCGATGGCTCTAATGCAGTTGGAAAGATTGAAGGCGCAGGTTTATGTTCTGGATCTAGTTATCAAGCTAACCAGTCCTCTTGTGATAATCTCTACAATGATGATAAGAATTTTCATTCAAAGTACGATGAAGTTTATATAGATGATAAAGGAAACATTCACGTAAAACAAGAAGTGAATACAACCACTGCCGTTTTTAGCGGTGGAGATATGACTAATTATCAAAATTATACTCTTGGTACTACACAGAAAGACTTTGTAATTGGAAATGTCGGAACTGTACAGCTTGCAAATTCAAACTCTCTCGGTAATTTATTTGATTCTACTTGGATGGCTGGTAAATCGGAAGCGTTGTCTGCATACATTAACACTTCGCAGCAAAATGCTTCTAATAATTATTTAAACCAAGACTTCCTAGATTCGATTAATAAAAATTCATCAAGTGTTGATGAATATGTGGCGTTAGAAAAGAAAAGAGCACAAGATAATGCGATCGCGCAGGCTAACAATGCTTCGACTATGGTTTCAATCGCTCAAACAATAATTGGCGGGGGGACTGGGATGGATTGGGCCAAACAGCAAATAAAAGAAATGACCAAGTCTGCAGTTAGCACCGCGATTGGAGAAGCCACTGGAATACCTGCTGATGTAATATCTGCTTATATTGATTACAAAGCCGATCAAAAAGCCAAAAAACAGGCCGAAGGCCAAATGGTCCAGAGAATGATTGTTATGAATCCTTATGTAGGAATGTTAAATTACGTTCCTGGTATTAAGGATGTAATAAAGCCATTTAATCAAGTTGCTTCAAAAGGACTGTCTGAACTAACGGTAGGTATTTCAAAGGTTGGTGCCGAAGTCGTGCGAGGGGCTACAGCTATCTTGGGTTCTAATTCAGTTAGCTCCGTTCTACAAGCCAGCGGTATTTCAATTAATCCTAAACTATTAGAAAATCTAGATGATTCCATTTTGGCACAAGGAACTGATCTAGCTGAGTATGCTCGTTTTAAAGATCTTCAAGAAGATCTTTCGAAAGGAGATATTCAAGCTGAATATAAACAATCTCTAAAGGACGCAATTTATCTAAAAATAGCTGAGGCGGTATCACCTTCATTAAACAATATTGATCCAAATGCTCTTGCTCAACTTTGGCAAGAATACGACAGACAACAAGCAGCAAAGGCTGCTAAAAAAGAAGAGCAACAACAAATGCTATCGACCGCAGTTGCTATGGCAGCAGCGACAGCTCTCCAATTTGTTCCTGGTCCTGGAACTGCAGCCGGAGCGAGTATCTTAACGCAAGTCGGAGCGTTTTTTACATCGGCTCAAGGAATGGTCGTAGCTGCGAATGCCGTAGTTCAAGGAATTATCGCTTCACGTCATGGAGATATGAATGAAGTTTTTGCTGGAGTAACAAATGGATTATTGCTTGGTGCAACAGGGCCAACAAGTGGATTAACCGGCAGTATATCTTATACACCACCAGGCAGCACTGGAAGCCTTGGAGATTTAATAGATCTTGGACTTAATGGATCTTCAGCATCCGGTTGGGGAGGCGGTATCGCCGTTGGCGGATCGAAATTAAATGGTGGATTTTCATTTACTCCAGGATCCGGTATCGATCTGAATTTAGGTGGGTCATTTGCCACCTCGGGTGGATTTTATAATATCAGTTACAATACGACTTCCGGAAATACAAGCGGAAGCATAGGTGCTGGTCAAGAGTATGGCTCAAACTTCGGCGTCAATTTAAGTACGGATCATAACCAAGCCCCTTCTATCTTTGTGGGCTTTGGCTGTGATGTGAATGGGCAAAATTGTGGAGGTGGTAAAAATGGATTGGGTTCGGGTGGATCTTTAACTCTTAATGCTGATGGCACTGTAGACATAGGAGTTGATTACTTGGGTAACCAAGGACTAACAGTTTCGTATAATCCGAATACCGGTACTTGGAGTGATATCATAGTAAGCGATACTTGGGCGAAAGACTTTACATATATGAATGCTCAAAATGTGGCCGATGCTTCCGCAAACAAATTGAATATAGAAGTTCATGAAAAATATGCAGAATTAGCATCAGATCCGAATATATTAAAAAATAGTGAAGGCTTGAAAAACTTAGCAAATAACATGGGAATTTCAATCGATGCCCTCGGAGATATGATTGCTAATTCAAAAGATGCCTTAAATTCAAGTGATCCAAATCAATCCAATGGTGCATTGCAATTATTAGACTCTGTAATGCAAACTATCCACGATGAAGCATATACTTTGAACCAACCAAATTTAGATTTGCGCGATGCAATAGAGAATTCTCCGAAAATCAACGATGTTGAAACGAATTCATCAACTGGTGGTTTCTTTGGTGACTTAACAATGCAAACTCAAATTTATCTGAATCAAATGGCTGGTAATGCCTTTGGTGAATTTGCATATGTAAATGAAAATGGTGAACTTGTTTTTCAAAGTTGTTTTATAGAAGGAACTTTGGTTAATACTTTGAATGGATTACAGCCGATCGAAAAAGTTAGAATAGGAGACAAGGTTTATTCTTTTGATGAAGAATCAGGTCAAAAAGTAATCCGTAAAGTAACAAATACATTTATTAATCCTACTTCAACTATTATTAGAATAACAGATTCTAAAGGAGGTGTTTTAGAAACTACATGGAATCACCCATTCTTTTTAGAACAAGGACTTTGGGTCAAAGCAAAAGATTTATTAGTAGGGGATCAGTTCATTACATTTGATGGCAATGAGCTCAAAGTAGCTTCAATTAGTGAAGAAATTCGATCCGAGACTGTTTATAACTTAGAAGTAGAAGACTCCCATACGTATTTTGTCGGAAAACATGGAATACTCGTGCACAATGCTTCATACGATCAGAAGGTATCAAATTCTGTAACAGATTTTATGCTTAAAGCATTTGGCGGAGAAAAATTTGAATCCGAGGTCCAGTACATTAATTTGTTAAAGGGCAATTTATCGGCATTGGAAGAACAAATTAGCCAAGCAAAAAAACAAGGCAATTCTTCCTTAGTAAAAGCCCTAACTGGATTAAAAGATACCTTATCCCAAAATATTGATAAATTAGTTTCAAGTGTTCCTCAATTAGGGAACATTTCGGAAATTAAAAGGTTGGAATCAATATTGGAATCTCTGCAAGGCCAAATAGATCGTGCCAAAGAGTCTAAAGATAAATTACTGACTAATCAACTCGAATCAATGAAAAAGAATCTGGTCTCACAACTCGATTCTCTATTTTCTACGGTAAAACGAAGCTTCTTAGACCAAGCATATAAGTCACTCAAAGACGGTCTATACACCGGGGTCTTTGAGCAATTTAACCAAAAGCCGGTCGATGTTAAAAATGGAGTAACACTGCCAAGTGACAGTACAATTAAGGCTTATACTTCTGATATTATTTCAGAGTCTGCAAAAATCGGAGCAATGAACTATCTATTAGCTGGTGATGAAAAAATACTTTCAATGTCAGCCGCAGAACGAAAAGCCTACTTTGATCGAACTCTTAAAGGATTTAATATCGATCCTAATGCTCCGTTCGAACAAAGAAAAGCTCAATTGCAAGAATTAGTTGATCCAAAATATGGAGCACAAAGTGGGCACAAAGGAACAGCCGTTCAATTAACAGTTATAATGGCGTTATTGCAAGAAGACCCAAGCAAATATACGTATCTACAGAAAGATGGCGCAACTGATGCAAATTTCAAGAATTTTCAAGAAGTGAAAGAATGGATTCTAAATAATAGCGGAAAACGGATGGAATCAGAAGGAGATGCTATAGCTGCTGCAACTTGTAGAATATATGCAAATTGGCTGCAAGCAACAGCGGACGGAAAGACTAGTACCAGCTTTGCTGAATGGTTTATTTTTAAAGCTAGAACCGGAGATATAGCCATGGGTTCCAGTGGACCTGTGATGGATCAAGGGGGCACACCGGGGTTTACCAGCTATTTTGGAATGGAAAATATATTATCCAATGATTTCGGAATATTACAATCTAAAGATGGAGCAAACATCGTGGGTTTATCAAATCCCATTCCAAATGAAACCTTATTAAAAAAACTAGATGTTTTTCCGGCAGGAAAAGTAATTCAAGTATGGGATGATGCAAGTGGCGCCCCTGGCCCAAATCATTATTGTCTCTGGATGAAAAATGAAAATGGAGATTGGATCAACTTAAATCATACCGGGGCATCTTCGGGTGGTGCAAAAGTTAATGAAAAGATTACATTTGACGAAAATACTAAAGTATATAAAATATTCTATTAAAGGAAATGAGGATGAAAGTAGTCACGATTGCTGTATTTACTTATATATTACTAATATATAATGCATTTGGTGAAGAAAAGAAAACTAATCCGGTTTCAGAATTCAAAATACTGAAACTAAATCAAAATGAAGTTCAAGGAATTTATCATTTTTCTAGTCCAGCTCAGTGGGCAAAAATATTAAATGTAAAGGAACCGGGTCCTTGGATTTGCAGCCAAATAGATAATAAAAAAAACTCTATAAGAATTAAATTTGTTAATAATCCTGAGGTCTTTCAATTAAGTATTATTCAAACAGAAAATGACTTCATTTCCGTTGAATATAATAATATTATTATATTAAAGGGTGTTTTTGTGCAAGAAAAAGGGGAGGATTGGACTAGTATTAAATTCTTTGATTCTTCTGAGCAAGTAGATCCTCGCGCTCGGTATGCGAGACGAATGACAGGTTCTCAATACAGAAATTCATATTTTGTAAAAAAAGTTCAAAATTTAGAAGATTGTGAAATGGAATATAAGATTGGAGGTTGCACACAAGATCCAATAGAAAACCGTGAATGGTCAAATTGTAAACCCCCCGGTTATAAAAATTTGAAGTAGTTCAAATTCGCGACATACTTAATAATCGTTCGAAACAAAATATTAAACTAAATTTTAAAGGACAAACTTAATGCAAATCAAATCACTAAAACTTATAATCCTTGCAGCGATGTTATTTTTTTCTTTGAGCTGCATTGGATTCGGACAAGATAAACTTACTCCAATAAATATAACTCCTCCTGCCAAAAAGTTGGAAAAAACAATTTTTGCATATTCATTGAAGTATTTTAACGGGCTCGGTATCGAAATTGGAGTTGTCCGCACTGAAAATGAAGCAATTGAAAAAGCTATCAAAGAAGAAATCCAAGCCTGCAATTGTTTTAAGGAATTTGAAATTCTCGAAATAAAGGATTACACAAAAGAAAAATTGCCGAAAGGAACTTCAGTCATTTTCTATGACATTCAATATAGAGAGACAACAAATCCCGGGATTAGAACTATTACTAATTTCTTAAGCTTAATCACTATCGGAATCATTCCAACCGGCTTTAACTTAGAAGTTAATACAGAAGTTAAGTTGATCGATAAATCAGGAAAGGAATTGAAAAGCCAGTTATTTAAAAATCAAATTACTATGATCGGTGGATTATCAATCCTCTTCGTAGTGCCATTTCGAGACGAAAATCCATTTATTCTTAGCGGGATAACAAATAATTTCTTATCTAGCATTGCAAATACAGGGTTAATTGCGGCTTCTCGATAGAAGTTAGTAGGAGAATTAAAAGTGAATAAAAAAGCAAAAATAATACTATCAATAATATTTATATTCGGATTATTTTCTTTCGTAACTTGCGAAGATGGGAAAGAGGATTCGACCATTCAAAGCTTACTCATGGTAAACATTTTGACAGCGCAACCGAATGATTTGAGTGTTCAAGTTCAAGGAAATTGTGGCACATGTGCTAATTTTGATTTAAGAATTTATGAAGGATCTGGCTGTTCCGGAAGCGCAATTCAAACGCAATTGAGTATAGATCCTAGTACAGCTACATATACATTTGCAGATTTGCCGGGCGGCCTGACTTACTCTTTGCAATTTACGGATGGAACAGATACTGAATGTGATAATTTTTACGTAAACGGCAGTGGCCATGCTTCATATTGCGGCGTTTATTATAGTTCTACATTCTTTTCTGGTATAAGCTGTATTTAATTTTTATCGCGCTTCTCAATAATCTGGCTCCGTTTCTGGAAGCGCTTTAAAGAATTGCTTAAATTGCAAAGTATACTATCAAACTATTGTTATGCTGAAAATTGATTCAAACTTGGAAATCGATCGACTTAATCAGGAAAAAGCAGATCTAGAACGAAGATTGGATGATATGTTTCCTGTTTTATATGAAATCGTAATGCAGCTTAGAAATACAAATCAGAGCCTAAAGAAACTAAAGAAGAAAAAATAACTCTCCGCTGAATTACAATCTAGGTATCGTTATTTATTTCAAAAAACGATACCTTTCAGATCACAATAATTCAGAATAATTATCAATGAATATTCCACAATGGGATAGTAACTTGGTCGACTATTCACATAAAATGATATAAAGGTTTTACTGAATATTATCCGTGCATTGATCGAAAACCGATTATCTGCAAAAACAAAATTAATATTATTCTAAATTATGTAGTAGGATGATAAAGTTGTGCGGACAAGAACGGGATCGTATTAAATCAGAGACAGCGGTTAGAAAATAGCTAATCATACTCGACCTCTACTATGTAATTTATTTGGAATTTAAACTAATACAATAAAAAATATTATGAAGAAACTCATTGCAATTCATGGTGAAGAACTCTTGGTGGACGATGACGATTTTTCAAGATTGAGAAAGTATACCTGGTCCGTTAAATATAATAGTAATTACACCACTGCATATCGCACTTCCAGGAACAATAGAGCAAAGACTCAGAAAATGATTTTACTTCATCGTGAGATAATGAATGTCCGAAGCCCGAAGTTAGTCGTAATTCATAAAAAGGGTGATTGGAAAGACAACAGAAAGAAGAGACTTCTTGTAATAGAAAAAGGTAAGCAGAATTTCACTCAAAAAAATCGCAAATCGAATAATAAATATAAAGGCATCACAAGAAGAAAAGATACGGGATTATACATGTCCTCGATTTGCAAAAGAGGAAAGGAATATCATTTAGGTGTATATGAGGATCCCAAGGTTGCCGCAATGGCGTATGATAAAGCAGCAAACATTCTTTTTGGGACACTAGCGAATACAAATAAAAAGCTTGGCCTCATAAAATACAAATCTCTCAAAGACATTCAAATCAACTTACATGTTAATGAGAGAGGCAGGAACATGAATGAGCCTCCGGATACAATACGTGTTTCGAAATTAAGAAAGCGGTTGCTCAAACTAAGAAAGAAATTCACTTACGAAAAAATAGCAGAGTTTTGTAATGTCCAGGGCGGGACGTTGTATCGCTTTGCGGTCGGCCAAATTAATTTAAGATCTATCGCTGTCGAGAAGATAGAAACCGGTATAAGAAATCGTAAATAATTCAGAAATTTGCAGGACCGTATAACAAAGAATAGGTGAATATATTCTTTTCTGGAAACAGGGCGCATAGGAATATTGCTCCATGAAACCACCTTCCTTAGAGCAAATTAATAAATGGCAAGTTAGGAGAGGTGAGAAGGGTTACAACAAAGCGATATACAATAAAATCGTTTTTGCTTTTACGGATAAAGACGGCAATTTTCAGAATAAGGTTTTTTCTTCATATAGACCAGCAATCCAAAAGGAAGGCATTCGGCTCTTTTCCATGAAGTTCCGTTGTCCTTACTGCAAGACAGCAAAGAGCTTTACCCATTTTAGATATGCAGAAGAGGTCAATGGGTTTTACGAAGGCTGCAAAGACTGTAATATACCGGACTATCAAGGATTTGTTAAGTTCAACAAAAGAAGAGTTAATAAGGGTTCGGGAGAACTTACACTCGCAAAATACAAATCCCTGAAATCCAAATACTTTACAAGATTTGGAAACTTGAATCCCCATATAATTAAGGCTATAGATAAGATGGCTCAAGTATTTGGCAGGAAAGTTCTAACTCAAGTTAAACCTTGCGACTATTGCAGCGAACCTCGAATACTTGCACTATTTACCCCGGATTATAAGAAAAAGAGAATATACGGTAAATGTAGGATTTGTAGTGCAACGGACCAGGCAAGACGACGAGCCGAGGCAAGGAAGCTTGTTGTAAAGAAAGCGGTAGAGAAGGATAGAGTCGGAAAAAGAAGAAATAGAAAGGACGGTGCTTTGATAGACAAAGGAGGGACGGTTTGGATTTCAAAGGATGCTAAATCTAGGCCGAAGTCGGCCATGTTAGTTAAAGGCCGCTAAGGGATACATTTTGAATTGCGGATCCCTTTTTTAGCTTTGTTGGGACTTTACAAATATGGACCTTTGGCCTGCTTGCTAGGGTCTAAAAAGTGGTTGGGACAAGGTCCAAAGCTTGTTGGGGATCTTACTCCGGATTCCGGGAGGGAGTAGGGGGACTACCGATAACGTTCCAATATGTCGCTTAACTCATACAGTACACTCGTTCTATTTTTTCATTAATTTTCATTATTTTTCATTTTTTACTTATTTTAACATTTATATATAGACAAAATTATTGTTATAATGTCTCATTTTCAGCCGAAAGTGGAGAATTCATTATTTAGCTCGGAGCTTTCGTTCCGATGTTCTAGGTAACCAATTAATATAAATACAATCGTCTAATTAAAAGAAATGTCATTGAAACTAGGATCTACACTTATGCAATCCGTCGACAAAGTTGTTGAAGAATCAAAACCGTCAATTTGGGAACCAGAAGAACCGGTATACACTAGCGATGATTTAATTAAAGCTTACTTGGATGGAAAAGAAGAAGGACTTCAAAGAGAGAAAAAAGTTCTAGTAGAAAAGCTAAAAGAAAATACTTCAGCAGCGGCTGACTTAACACAAAGTATTTTTGAAATACTTCAAACTAAGAAAATCACTCCTGAATTCGCATATTTAAGAATTAATGCTTGGGACAATATAAATGTGGCCATTGGTGTACCAGAAAAAAGTTATATTTCCGAAGAAATGCTTTCTGTATATGATTATACCTGGGACATAGAAACTGAAGCTAATGCAGATGATTCTCGGAAAATTATATTTTCATTCTTAGGGCTTAATGAGAATTTTAAATTAAACTGCTTGATTTCGGATGGGTATTATTGGAAATTTAAAAATCCATAATGTCTCGACGCGACCACGCTTTACATAATGATAAATTATCAATTCATTTATTAAAAATCGGTGAATTCAATGATTGGGTTGTTACGACCTGTTTCTATTCAGCGCTTCATTTCATCGAAGATCTAATCTTTCCATTAACTATAGGTTCAGAAAACTACAAGGATATAGACTCGTATAAGGCAAGAGCTATCATATCCGACAGAAAACCAAAACATGAAATTCGACTCGATTTAGTTAGGTCTCATTATCGAGATATATCGCCTGAATATCGATGGCTTTACGATACTTGTATTCACGCACGATATTTTACTTATAAAATTGATATTGAATTGGCTAGAAAAGCGAGAAGATACTTGGACAAAATCAAAAATAAAGAAAAATTAAAAACTTAAAATACTGGTTCGCATTTCTCGAAATTCTAATATCTAATAATTCATTTCTTTTGCTTAAACATTCAAAGTAGGAACTCTCAAATGATAAAATCCTGGAACATTAGGAATTTTAAATCTATTGCTGAAGAATCAAAACTTGAATTTTCTCCTTTAACAATCTTCGTTGGTGCCAATAGCTCAGGGAAGAGTACTATAATTCAAAGCTTACTAATTGCGATTCAAACAATGCAGAGCCAAGTTCAAGCAAGATCAGTAGTTCTTAATGGACATATTGTTCGTCTTGGCTCTTTTGAAGATATTGTATCTAACTTTGATAAAAATGGTGATATAACCATTGGATTTGAAATAGAACCTAATTTTTTTTCGAAAGAATATCCTGGGTTAATATATTCGCGGAGATATTTTCGATCGAATATTGAAGAAGTAAATAAAATATTTTATGAATTTAGTTTTTCATCCCATGGCATTAGCTCAGATAAAACAGAGCTATTACAATTACAGCCAAAATTGAAATACTGTAATTTGCAATTAGAATGGAATGATGAAAAAGGAGCAAAGAAAGAAGTTATTAAAATAACAAGATCTAAGGAGGATGTGAAAGCGAGGATAGCAAATTTAGGATTTCACGAAAACGTGAGAATGCCGCTCCCAACCTCTGCATTAGAATACGAAATTGAAACGGACGAAAATGTAAATTTTGCTTCCGAGTTATACTATCGATATCCGAAAACAGGAGAGTTAGTAGGTTGTTATTTTAGGCATTTTATTCCATACTTATATTGCATTTTTTATGATGTTGTAGCTGAACAGGCCGACTATTTAGTAAGGTACTTAGTTCAACCCGGTATCAACTCTTATCGCTATGGAGGTCAAGAAGTAGATGGCAATCTTCGATTTGGAAATAATCTACAAGATTTCATAAACCAGAAAATATCGGAAATTCTAACAGATGCCCCTAATTGGGAATCCCATCAAGTAAAAGTGACCGAATTAAATCGATATGCGGCCAAATTAAAGAAAAAATTTGATTGGAAAGATTTGCGAACGTTTATGGAACATTGCCCACCGGCCGTTAAAGCTGATTTATCAGAGTGGGCAAAAGCAAATGAAGAAAAGATTAAATCCTTGTACCGCGAAGACAAAGTACCTAATCCCCAATTAACTTCTTTGCCATTATCAAATAATGCGGATACAGCATGTGATTTTTTATATAATTTCTTTCACAGCCAAGTAAAATATTTAGGGCCATTGCGCGATGAACCAAAGCCAATTTACCCAATAGCTGGGAATATTGATCCTTTCGAAATAGGATTTAAAGGAGAAAATACCGCTGCTGTATTAGATTTACATAAAGATCTTCTAATTCAATACGTAAAAAGTTCAGATTTTTTAGAAAATAATTTAGAAATAAAACCAGTGGAAACCAAGCTATTGGATGCGGTATCCGACTGGCTCATTTTTATGGGAGTGGGGATAAAAATAAAAACAGATGATAAGGGAAAATTTGGGCATGAGTTAAAAATTAATACAGTTGATAGCTCTGAAATGCACGATTTAACTCACGTAGGGGTAGGAGTTAGTCAAATTCTGCCAATTTTGGTTCAGGCATTAATCGCAGAACCTGGCTCTACCTTAATTTTTGAACAACCAGAACTTCACTTGAACCCAAGAGTTCAGACTCGATTGGCAGATTTCTTTCTATCTATGAGTTATATTGGTAAGCAGTGTATAATTGAAACGCATAGCGAATATTTAATTAATAGGTTAAGACAAAGAGCAGCAGTTCTAAAGGGTGATGAAGTCGCAGATAAAGTAATAATATACTTTGTAGAAAAAAAAGGGGGTAAATCAAAGTATTCGCCAATAAAAATGAATAGCTACGGTAAATTCGATCATTGGCCAGAAGGCTTCTTTGATGAGGCGGAAAAATTAGCTGCAGAGACTCTCAGGGCAGCGTTAAAGAAAAAAGAAGATAGATAAGATTATGAATTTAATAGGAATATTAGATCCATTTATCTTTGTCTGTCCAGAAATCAATTCAAACAAAAATGAAATTAATAGCTACTTTCGAAATATCCTAGATTGGTATGATTTAAAAGAGCAGAAATGGATGCAAGTTAGCTTGTCTGAAAATGCCCCTGAATTGTTAGCTCAGAATAATGATTATCCACTTTCCCAAAAATTAAACAATTTAATTCACGAAAATCAATTAGAGTATGTTTCTCCAGATGTAATTATGAGAATAATGAACTCAATATTTAAGGACGAAAACTGTTTAGAAAAATATATATCGGAGAATTCTATTGCAGATTATCAAATTGAAAAGTTTCACTTTACTTCGAATATTTCTAGACCGAATGAATATTTACTTCACTTGCAACAATTAATCGGGATTCATGCAGTTTTGAAATTTATTGTTCAGCCATCCATAAATTCAATTTTGATCACTAAGCATATTCCAACACCGGTAAGTAGAATAAATTTTAGCGGAAGTATTCAATATTTGAAAGACGATGATTCTGGAAATTTACAGGAGAAAGTAATTGAAGTAGGCCAGATCTCGATGGTTGATAATGTAGAAGCCTTTTGCAACGAAATAAAGCCCGTAAATGTTTGGATCATCGGAAATAGAATCGAAGCTTTTAAAAAGGCAGTTGAAACAGAAAGTATAAATTACTTTATCGCTAAAGGACAGTCGTTAAGCACGATAAAGCTTAATGAATTTTCATTTGGAAGAAAATTTTATGATTCATGTATGCCAATTGGATTTTTGAATGAGCCTACTAAAGTCGGCAAACTAATTAAAGCTCTTTGTGATTTAGTTGTAGAGGATAAAAATAGGAAGTACCACGAGTTTCGTGTGCACAAAGGTCCTACAGCTCGACAAGAGATGCGAGGTGATTGGAAAGCTTTTCGTATGGATATAGATCACGAGTTCCATTTGCAATTTTGGAAATTAGAAAAAAGATTGGAATTTTCAAATGTAGAACATCATGGTGTATTTAGGATATATAAATAAAATATAAACCTCGCTAAGTCCTTTTGGGCTTCATTCGAAAAGAAATCTTTCCTCCGCTGCTACACTTTTTATAGGTTTTCCTTTTCTTATGGGAGTAGATGAAATGAGTTCAAATTCTATATCATTCTCAATGGCATTATACAATAATGATTTTACTTCTTTGTTATCATTATTTAACCATGCTTCATAATTAATGGGTTGTATAATTGCAGGTTGACGATCGTGAACTTCACTTACTTTCTTGTTTGCTGGAAAAGTTATCGTAACAAATTTTCTTATTGTTTGCCCGTCACCTTTTTCTTGACTTAAGGTCAATCCTGCGAACGCGACTAATTTTCTTTCGGAGAACATTAGTTCGTATCGATCTTGTTTATTTAGTATTTCATATCGCTTCCATTCCCAATATGTAGTCGCCGGAATTAAACAACGATTTACTTTAATTGCATTTTTCCATTCAGGAACAATATCTAATTTTTCAAATCTTGCATTAGGGGTTGCGTCGTATTTAGGAAATTTATAATTCCAATGAAGTCTTTGCATTGTGAGATTTCCCTCTTCTGATACAATCACTGGCGGTGTGCTCCCTGGGAAAACTTCTTTTTCCGGTCTGTATTCTCTTTCTATTCTTTCTAAATCGTGTCTAAGGCTGAATTGTTCAATTATTTGGCTGAGTTCAGCATTTAGAGAGTATCGGCCGCACATATTAATTTACATTGCCTCGTGAAATTTAAAGATCAATTGATTTTCACGAAGAGCTTCAAAATATTCTGGAGGCTGAATATGCTCTAAGAGTTCTTCCATCGCCTGGATAAGCAATTCTCTATAGAATTCATAATGTACATTCAGAGGTGAAGGTGAGGAGAGGACTGTTTCTTCAGGAATATATTTTCTCCTTAAACCAGGCCCTTGACTAACTAAATACTTTACCTTTTCTCCTGGTTCCACTTGGATCCCTATCGAAGATAAGAGGTCAAGGGTCTCGGAAGAAGCATTATTCGCGACATATTCTTCCCGACTTTTTGAAATACTCCGTCTTAGGAATAGGTCAGAAACTGCGACGTTTCCGGATCGAAGTTGCGAGACAAAAAATTCGTATAGTCGTTCAATTTCTTCCTTCCTTGAAAGTAGGTCATGCTTGATCGATGCCGTGCTCATTATTTCTAATACTTGCGTTTGAAAAGATTTTACGAACAGTGGCATATCTTTTCTGCGAACGAACACTCCTCGAATTTTTATTTCGCCTGAAGAAAATTTACCAAAGTAGCGATTAACTACTCCAATTTCGGGATCTTGCTTTGATGCAGGGAAGATAAGCCAATCATAAACTCCTTCGATTTTCATTTCGATTTTTGTTTTCTTAGTAATTTGGGTACATAACCTCCGGAGCTCTTCTTCGGTAAATTTTCCTGAATCGGGTTTTGCTATAAATAGCGAATCTGTAATTGCGTGAAGAAAAACATAACCGTTGTCTTCGGCGATTTCTTTAGCTAAAAGTAAGACTTCACGTCCGATCGCTGTTACTGACTCATGCGATTCTAATCGGCCAAATTTCGCGTTACGATAACCAAGGTAACCAAAAGACGTTACGAGCATCCATTTTAAAGCATTCTGCCGAGCATCATAGACTGAGGATTGATCTGATTTCTCTTCCAATTTTGTTTTATAAAACTTTCTGCGAATAAGTATATCCTCCAATGCGTCAGACACAACACCTCGGCGTTTTTTGCAAATATGGTAGGAGGTTTCTGGAACTAACAATCTTTCCTGTTCGGATTCGCAACAGGGGCAGTTTACGCACTCCGGAGAAATATTGTATTTCGCCATGATCGAAGGATACATTTGAGCAAAGTCCAGTTGTGCTACATTCTCGCGTACCGAACTAGACGTATCTGGCAGATAGACTAACCCGCCTTTGTCTACTTGCAATAATTCATAGGCGGTCTTTGGTCGTTCGATCGCCGCTTTTTGCCATGGGACCAAATAATTTTTACGAATAGCCACATCTGTTTCAATACAGGTTAAAGCTGTACCTGTACTAGCTCGCGCCATTCTCTGAATAGGAAGACGAGAAAGTCTCGCAAGTTCTAGAATACCGAGGAGGAAGCTTTCTTTAAAAACAAAACTATTTGAACTATCGATATGTAGCCTGCCAAAAAGAGGATAGGACGGAGCTTTATAAATAACTTGTCCGTAGGTTTCAAAGGTAGTCCCTTTTGTAACGATTTTTCTTTGAATCGCGTTTTTGTCCCGATCAAATAGAAGGCGTACTCGCGTTTTTTCAGAAAGGGCAAATAGAAATGGGAGAATGGCTTGATCGCCGTAAGCGCTTAGAATTATATCCGGATCCAGATTAGTTAAAATTTCATTAATTCGATTTAGTAATTTTTTAGCCGTGTTTTCGAAAACTTCGATATACAAACCGTCTTCATTGGAGAAAACGAGGGGGTTTAGCTGGGAGTATCCTATTCTATGATTGTGTTTAAAGAAAATCTGTAACTTTGAGAAATCTGGAATTTCGTAATTGCAATCTTGTATGTTGGAAAGGCATTGAATGGTAAGGATTTTTCCTTGATCGTGTTGTACTTTAACTTGCGCGATTGGAAAAATATTACGTTCCAGCATATATGCGTTCGTGATTTCTAAATCCGAATGGAAGATTTCTAACTTTCCGTAGAATGCGAAAAGTTTTTGATAAATTCTCCTGAGGACTGAAGGCTTGGATAAGGTAATTTTTAACACTTCACGCGGTTTGTTTGCATAAAAAGATATTTTTACTACTCTCTCAGGCGTCCCTAAAATTGCGTTTAGATCGGATAGTCTTTTTAAAAATGATTTTTCGTACCTTGGATCACCTACAATGTAAATTGAAGGATAGAAAGCGTCCGTAAATAACTTCGTTTCATTTTCACCTTTTATCCACACGAAGATCGTTTCTTCTAACGAATATACGTCGAAGATGTATCCTTCAAACGTATCCATTTACTTTTTCTTCAAGATTTCAATCGCTTCTGCTAGTTCGTTGATCTGTTTCTGCAAATCAATAATAGCCGACAGAATCATTGAATTTTGAGGATTAGGATCGGATGCCATGACACCGGCGGCGAGATCTTTTTTCGCGTTACGGAAAATGCCATCTAATATTTGTTGTTTCGGAGCCGGGAGCCCCCGGCGATAATTTTTATAACTTTCTTCTACAAGCTTAATCTGCTGAGAATAAGGTAAGATTGTCCTGCCCATTATCCAACTCCATTCTTTCTTTTGCTTTTTCTATCGCTCCAAACCTTTTATGTAATCTCTCAATGTAGGAATTATAGAGTGGATTGTCCTTTCTCGAAGACTCGACAATCAGGAATCGAAAACCTTTAGCGTGGATTTTCTCTAACTTAAAAATTAAATCGAAAAGTAAATGCTCCCTTTCCTTTGGTTTTACATCCTTATCGAAAAATTGCTTTGCGGGGGAGAGAAAAACGATAAGAGGAAAAATATGGGGATCTATGTCTTCTGTTATTAGATCAGATAATGAATCGAGAAGCTGGTAAGGAGTGAATGCTCTCTGTATTTCAATATTATGCAAGGCAACGAGCGGCCTATCATTTAAGAATTGCGTAATGCTAAATATATTAAAACGAATGGCACAATCAAAAATATGGATGCGTTCTCCGGAGGAAGCTAGTTGTGCCATAAAAGAATGTGCGAGATTACGAGACTTTTTACCAAGGAGAACGGTATTACTTAATGAGTGCGGTAAGGGTGAATCCATTTTTCGCATTTAAACACGATTGATTCAAATGGTAAACATATAACTGCGTAATAAAAGAATAGTTCTGTGGCAAATTTCTAGAAAATTATCGCAGAAATTGAAAAATCCTCAATTTCGAGCCATTTCGGCAGGTTGCTGCTTGTTAGTGGATGGGATACTGCACAACTTACCCGATAGCTAAGGTCTTCGCTAAACATGGTCGTTCAACGGCTTGGAAAAGTTATATTGTCCCAATCTACCTTAAATTTTGTATTTTTCTGTTGGCGCATTAGATCTACTATTTTCTCAATTGAGTAACTAATATATCGATTCAACAAATCAACGCATTCATTCAAAGACATTTGCCCTTTTTTAATTTCTAATGTTGAGCCGTGAACAATCTTACTACGCATACTATAGGCTGATTTAAAGAATCTATAAATCTCTCTTTGCTTATTAGGATCTTGTTCAAGAAATAATGCTGCTCTGTGTGAGAGCCTATAATTTAATTCTCCATTTACGTCACTCTCTGATTGAAGAAATATCGCTTCCGCAGCTATCATTAAATCGATAATTTTATCTTCGTATGCGGATTTAAGTACGGATTGAGAATAACGGCTAAGAGCGACAACGAGAAAATTTGGTAAATTAATGCTTACTAAGTTTAACCTTCTCCAAAGATCAATTGCTCGGCCCTCCTCTCCATTTTTCAAATTATACTCTGAATTAACATTTGGTCTAGATGAAGTGTGTTGTAATAGATAACTGCTTTTAAACAAACCCGTATAATTTACTATTTTTCCAGCCGACGAAACCGTGCCTGCTTTGAATAATTGGAGAGAGGTAATTATCAGTTCTTCCCAAGAAATTTTGGTTTCGGTATTTCTTGTTACTGGAAAAGAGCGCGGCCCTATTTGTTTCTTATAACGTTTACGTCTCACTATACCAAACTCATAAACAACTAGCACAATGTCACTGTGCGGCGATTGTATTGAGAGGTGAATTCCGGAGTTTAATAAAATCGAAATTTCTTTCGGTTTAAGCTTCTCAATAGTTAAGTCATCGTCCAATTGAAGGGATTCTGCTTCGGCTCGAAAACCGAATAGAGGGGCTATCTCTTCAACTGTAATGTAATCTGCTTCAAAATCTCGTGCAATACTACGGATTTGTGATAAAGCAATTTCGTAATCGAATTCTAATAGGCTGTTTTCTCCTAAAAAAGGAATAAGAGTTTTTCTCATTACTCCTTCGAATGTAACTTGATGACTAAAAAATTCTTCTGTTCCGACAACAGTATTTAATTGGTCCTTTATTTTAGCATCCGATAGAATTAATTTTTCTGCTTTTTGATATGAATCGAGTTGGCTAATTTCTTCTTGAATTTGATGAAATACAATCGGCCAAACGATCAATTGAATATCACGCCTCACGTAATATTCTCTATCGGATTTTTCCCATCGTCGATCAATTGTTGAAAGCAGCCTATCCTTCCTTGCTAGATCGGAAAGAATTTCATGAATATCTTCTGCGGTGCAAGCTAAGGCGTTTTCTACAATTTCATCCATAATTTATCCTGGTATTAACATTATAATACCAAAATCAATTTTTTATTATGTTATTGAAACCTCTTTTCTAGTTTCCGTTTGGTATTACCCATTGAACTACGATTTGCAGATATTTAATAATCCAAAGATGGTATTTGAGTAATTTAATCTATTATAAATTCAAGATAGTGAGACTTTGAGGCCCGAGCAAATAATTCGGAAATGCTTTCGACTTTTAATACAGGAAATTCCTTGTGAATTCCTTCCGCAAATAGTAGGTCTTTTTCCAGTTGAAATATATCATCGTGAATCCAAGTAGCGAAGTCTGTTCCAATCAGCGCGCAGACTTGATAAAGGTAAGGGTGTTCCTTTTTAACTATCTTTATCGTAATATCTTCTAGTTCTGCATTGCTAAACCTTTTGCGAAATTCCGCATACTCCATTGACATCGAGGTCCGCCGAAGGATGAGAGAATTGAGCATCATTTTATTTATATCTTGAAAGATTCTTTTATCTTCTTCAATTGTGATTTCTTTAACTTCAACTACTAAATTCATACATTCTTATCACTTTTGTATAACTCGATAACCTGTCCACATGTCGAATAGATCATTAAGTTGGTCGAAAAAGATTCCTTCCAATAAAGTAAACTTTACAAACCCTTTGGTTAATTCCTTTCCCACTTTAATGTCATAGAGATCATTTCCCTCGTTGTAAGTTATATCAACTGCACGGACTTTGGTTTTCAGGTCTTGAAATGTAAATGTTAGGTTATTAGGATATTTCTTAGATACTCGGATAGTTTTTATAAAACAAAAAATGAAACCAGGATTGATCTGGTTTAGTATAGTTTCTTGAACTTCTGAAAAGGTTGCTTTCATAGTAATTGAAAATATTACTTATATGATGGGACGATTTTATATCCGGTCCATTCTGCAAAGAGAGCATTTAACTGGTTTAAGGCCACATTTTCCAAGCGATCGATTTTCAAGAACCCCTCAGAACTAGTTGAAATAGTTCTAATTTCATAGCACTCTTTCTTTTGGTTATAAGTGATTTGCGCTCCACGGATGTTTGTTTTAATATTAAAAAAAGAAACGCCGATCCTATTGGGAGAGTTTTTCGAGAAATTTACTTGGCTTACATAGCTCAGTAAGAACCCAACTTCGATTTGTGATATTATTTTACTTTGAATGAAGGATATTTCAGCGTCCAAAACTATGACTCCTCTTTTAGGAATTAGAATTAAAATATCATAATGATTGCAAAAAAGCAATCATTAAAAAACATAAATATATAAAAATTATTCTAATTCTGCGATTTTTTTGCAAATTTCTGAAAGTAAGTCAAGAAATGGGCGATCGTTGCTCTTGGCTTTTCGATATCGGTGCATTTTATTCGCTAAAAATTGTCTTCCTTGGTCCTCTCGATTATTATCTCCCACCAAATGCCTAGAGAGTTCATCTCCGCTTCCATACTGATTTATCGCTTGGTCGATGAAGGCATTATAAAGGTCTTCTAATTCTTCTTCATGGGATCGAATAGTTTTATAATATATTTTATCACTCACAATTGAAAATCCTTCCATTGATTTGTGAATGGATAAAATGCTTAGGTTACGAGATCAAGGAAAAACGAACGGATTGGGGCGGAATATTAATTCCGGGTTGGAATAGGGTTGCAAATGCTCAGAAGGACTTGGTTTATCCCATCTAATGGTACTTCGTCAATAGTTTCCACATCATAGCGTTTCTCAGTTTCAGATTCCGCTGGTATCTCTCTGTGGATCCGGATTTTATATTCTTGGTGAGCGAAACTGAATTCAATGCCTACAAAGAAGATTTTGGAATGGTTCGGATGAAGAATGAGATTTAAGTAATCTGGAATATTCGGAGAATGTTCGAGTTTCGCGACAGATGTCCGGAGGAAATTGAAATCTATTTCATTTAGGATTATGGCTTGTCTTTCCGTAATTTCCTGGTTCGGCACAAGCTCAGGATCTTTTGAAGCGGTAAATCTGCATAGGAAATTTGGGAAGGGGTTTGAGAGAGGGGGTTTTTAAGTTAACGTATGCTTGCTTAAAAGATTTTGCGAATTGTGTTACTTTAGAGATATTTCTTAGAACTTCCCATAATGGTATTTATGTCTCATTGAAAAACAAAAGTCTCTGAACGATCAACCACATAGGTAACACTTTAAACCAGTCACATGGGTTACACTTTTAGTAAGAAAGATTATAAGTGAGCTTCTCATATTTCAATACTTTTCCAGTATAAAGATCTAATATTCCAAGAACTGCATTCGTAAAATAGATACGACAAAGACGATCCGATATCTCTTCGAAACCTACTATCTCACCAATCAATGGAGCACCGAAAAAAACTCTGTGAGGACCGTATTGAGAAAAACCGCTTTCATAAACTTTCTCTGCTACTACATGTGTTGGATACGCAACCTCTTGAAGTTTGGAAGGAAAAAGTCTTGATGACTGAATGTAGACTGATGCTGGTGTTTGATAACCTAAAGCTTCATGCGGTCGTATCTCGTTGTACTCTTTTTTGAATCTATCGAATGACTGTTGTTGTTCTTCTAAGGAAGCCCTAGGAGGAAGCGCTGTTTCTTGCTTCAATGTTCGGTGCATTCGTTCGTGCCGACCATTCTGCTGAGGTTTGCCAGGTTCTATTCTTTCCGGACGAATTCCAAGTTTTAACCACCAAACGGATAATTTACTTAATCCTCCAATAGCTTTAGAAGCAAACGGACTTCCGTTATCCGTCTTAATCGCTAACGGTAATCCATATTCTTTAAATACACGTTCAAAAGCTTGTTTTACGCTTTCTGTATTGGTTTTCTTGAGGATCTGACAATCTAAGAGAAGCCTACTATTTGCATCAGTGATAGTTAACGGATCACAACGCATTCCATCGCCAACAGTAAAGTGTCCTTTGAAATCAGCACACCAAACATCGTTGGGAGTAATTGCATCGGAAAAAGGAAAAAGAGACTGTGGAGTTTTTTTCCTGCGAGGTTGTTGCCGAACTAAACCCTTCCTTTTAAGAATATTCCCAATCGTTGTTACACTCGGCCAAGACTTGACTCGATGGTATTTTACTTTTAATCTCCATAGTAACTTTCGAGGTCCCCAAGAAGGATGCTCTTCCCGCATTCGAATAATTAGATCTACGATATGCTTCGGTGTTTCAAGTGGTTGAACTTTTGGAGCTCTTGACTTCTCTTTTAATCCGTCGATTCCTTCTTTTTCATATCGCTCCAGATACTTGTAGCCGGTTTTTCGGCTAATGCCAAATTCCTTACAAAGATCTGCGAAGATCCATTCTTCCCGCTTAAAAGCAGCAATAAATTTGATTCTTTCCTCGATCACAAGTGACTCCTTCCAAGGCATCTGGACACCTCCAAATGCCTGAATATTATGTCACCTATGTGGGTTTCTGTATATGTTACCTATCTGCCTTGATCATACCTTGAATTGGCGATTTATAAACCTATAAGAGCTCCCCTCTCGGACCAAAACTTTGTTTTACCGGTCCGTAATTTCTGAATTTTTGGTAGAACCGATCGAAGATGAGCATACTAGTCCATAGTTCCGACAATCTTGCGGATTTGTCCGAAGCATTATCTGAATCCTTAAGAGAAGAGATCTCTAGGCAGGATGGGTTGTATTCTCCGACTGTGATCATCCCGAACAAAAGTATGGAGACCTGGCTGAACCTGGATTTGGTCCAAAGGTTCGGTGTAGTATTCAATATCAGATTTCTTTTCTTGGAAAAGTATTTAGAGGAACTGGTTCTCGAAAAATTTTCCCCGGAGATCGATCCAAAATCCAGGCCGTTCTTACAGGGAGAATCCAGAAAATTCCAGATCTATGAGACCTTGCTCCGGGATCAGGAATTTCTCCAAAAATATCCAATTCTCAAAAACTATCTTTTACCTTCCGGAAGAAAAACTCCAGATCCGGTCAGGCTTTTGGATCTGTCTGGACGTTTAGCAAAATATTTCAAGGACTACGAACTTCACAGACAGGACTGGATCCGAAACTGGCTAGGAGAAAAATATTCACTTCTAAGATTACCGGGAGAAGATATCTGGGAGGAAGTAGCCACCCAGTCCGAAATTTTTTTCTTTCAAAAAGAACTCTATTCTTATCTCACAAGTTCTGATCTTTCTAAAGAAACTTTGATCCAATATTCCATGCGAAATCTTGGCTTGGAATCGAAGGTCAAAAAACATTCTCCAAAGAATGTATATTTATTTGCACTATCACAACTTTCGAGTACGTATATTGCCATCTTTCAAAATCTTCTTCCAGAAATTCATTTAGAAGTTTTTCAATTCGGAGTTCCAGACGGAGAACTAGTTTCCGGAACAGAAAGAAATCAGATCTGCAGAAACTGGGCAAACTCATTTCGCTCTTTGAAAAAATCCTGGGAGATCTCGGGCGCAGAATTTTCACATTCTAAGAAAAAGGAAAAACAAACTAGGACAGTTCTATCAGAATTCAAAGAATATCTTGGGCGATCGGAATATAAAAGCCAATCCCGACTTCTTCCGGACGAAAGTTTACAAATTTTAGAAGCACCCGGCAAAGTCCGAGAAGTAGAAGCAGTATTCCATCATATTCTTTCTATCTTATCCGAATCTAAAGAAACCAAATTAACCGATTTTGGGATATTCTGTTCCGATCTTTCCGAATATAGAGCCGCTTTAGAGTTCGTATTCGAAGGCGGGATACAAGCGAAACTAGGGGAGAAGTCCGGCAGTTCTATAAAAACTTTACCTTACAGTATAAGAGATGTACTCGCCTCAGAAACAAGCGCATACATCAGCGGAATACTTTCCTTATTTACTCTGCTCTCTAAAGAAAGATCCAGAGCAGATATTTTTAAATTACTTAGAAATCCTTGCTTCCAATCTAAATGGGAAGTAGAACCTTCTTTAGTAGAAGAATGGGCAAGGTTATCCGAAGACTTGGAATTATACCAAGACGATTCTCTATCAGAAGACCAACCGCTTTCATTCTCTTTCCGAAAAGGTTTTTTACGCTTAGCCGCTGGAAATATATTATCTGCAGAAGAAGAGGAAGACCTTCCGGTCTCCCCTTTCGATTCCGGAGCGGGTTATTCGGTATCTACCTGGATCGGGCTTTGGAAACGTGTATCTTTTTTATTGGAAGAATTTTCTTCCTTGGTATCAGATCCAAAATCTTCAGGGGAAAAAATTTTAGATTCTCTATCCGATTTGTTGAGAGAACTGCTTTCTTCTCCTTCTTCTAATCCGATTGAAATGGAATTGGAACAGAATATTATAGATTCGTTATATGAATTAAGATCTGTCCAATGGGATCCAAAAAATTCTAAGGATAGACTCAAATTTTTAGAGGCATTTTTTAAACAAACCGGAGGAGAGATCAAAGTCCGAAAAGGCCAATATCTAACCGGCGGGATTACGGTATCTTCTCTGCAACCTATGCGCCCTATTCCATTCCGACATGTATACATTTTGGGTTTAGGAGAAGGTCTATTTCCCGGAACAGACGATACATCTGCATTCAATCTCAGACATTTGGCTCCGAGAGAAGGGGATATAAATGTAAGAGGGCTAAATCAGTCCTTATTATACGAAACAATCTTATCTGCAAAACAAAGTCTGGTTTTATCTTTTGTAGCGGAAGATATTACGAAAGATGAAAGTATTGCTCCTTCTTCCTCCTTACTTTTGCTAGAACAAGCCTTAAAGGAGAATGTATTAGCTCCTGAAACTTCTGTTAGGATCAAGATCCCATTAAACAAACATAGCAAGGAATATTTTATACAAAAAGAAAGTTCCGCTTTAAAGTTTGCGGAGAAGTTCCGTAAAAGTTTCGATCTTTCTTCTTCTCTATTATATGGAAAAGAAGAAGATAAAGAATATTATCGTAAAACTGTGCTTGGGAATTTCCAGGCAAGTCCTCCTGCAAAAAAGGAAATTCCAAATCTGGAAACTATAGATTGGAATGATCTGGTTCGATTTGCAAAATCCCCTCTTTCTTATCATTTGCAGAGAAGATTCCGATTGTACTCGGAAGAAATTTCAGAAGCAGAAACCGCAACAGAAGAACCATTTCGAATTTCGGATAATTTCAAATTTATGAAAGAGTTATGGTCTTATTCTATGAAAAAGACCGAAAAAGAACTCCAAAATTCTTTGAGCGGACTATTCTCAATTTGGGAGAAAAGAGGAAATATCCCAAGAGGAATTTACGGAGATGCTGAATTTTTAACAAAATCGGAAAAGGTGGGGAAAATTTCAGAGACAGTCGCTGAAATACTTTCGGATTCGGAAATTTTGTCCGGATTTACATTCGGAGAATCTACCAAAAAAGGGAATTTACTCTCTTTACCAATGATTCCATTAGAAATTTCGAATGTATCTAAAATCAGTATAAACGGTCTTAAAGAAGATGTTTTCTTAAAAAAGGAAGCGGATGATACCCTTTCACTCGTTCTTATATATCCGAATTCAAAGAAAAAGTTTAAGAATTTAATCGAACCATTTTTGATCCAATCTTTGCTGGATCTTATTCCTTCTAAAAACACTCCCAAATCGGTAACTGCAATTTTTGGGTATGGAGATAAGCCTAGTATCTCGAATATGAATCGAGAAGAAGGAGGAATATATCGTAAAAAATTCCTCTTTGATCTGGTTCAAGAATTCCTCAACCAGTCTACATCTTTAATCTCCCCTGGTATCTGGGAAGATTTTCCCGATAGAACAGAAATTGATCTAAACGATTCCAAAAATTTAAATTTACTCTCCGAGGAATATAAAACTTGGGCGCAAGAATCAGTTCAGTACGATCCTGAAATTTATTTGGATGAGATCATCCGACTTCTGCCCTACTCTCAAAATTATATAAGTGAAAAGGATTTTTATCTCTGCTTAAAACTTTATCATCCATTGGAAAAGGTTTTTTATGCAGAAAAGTAAATTGGAAACCGCGACCGGTTCTTTTGCCGACCAAATCGATATTACTAAAAACGGTTTTATTGGTGCTTCTGCCGGGACAGGAAAAACACATACGATTGTATTTTTAGTTCTGAAAATATTAAAAGACTCATTTAAGAAATCTCTCGATTCAGATAAAATTCCTTTCGGAATAGAATCTATATTAGTACTTACTTATACAGATAAGGCAGCATCTGAATTAAAAGGAAGGATCCGTGCTGAGTTAAAGAATACGATCCTGAAATTAGAAAAAATAGAATCCCCAAGCGAAGAAGAATCCAAAGAACTGGATTATTTTTTAAACCAGGCTTCTCGTTTAGACCAGGCCTATATTTCTACCATCCATGGATTCGCTCATAAGATCTTAAAAGAATATTCTTTGGAATCAGGTAGCTCCGAAAATTCAGAATTAGTGGAAGAGTATTCCGCAGTTTCGAAAGCATTGTATAGAAGAATGCGTAATGAGTTCAGCGGAAAATATCCTAAAGAACTTTTGCCTTTTATACTCTCTCAAGCAAATCGTTTTTATAATGACGGATTCCAAGGAACTACTTGGGAAAATTTTGTATCCAGTCTCGCAGTGAAAAAGGTTTCTTCTCCTGATTCTATCCAACTTCTTCCTCGCCCTCAAAAGTTTCCTGAGATCGGTTCAATCAGAAATGTATTTTTGGAAATCCAATCTATTCTTCCCAAATTTTTAGAGTTCCAGGATTCTTTTAGAAAGAAGGTCAATTCAAATAAGTACAAAGCTCTTTCTAATCGCCAGATGGAATTTCAAGATTCTCTAAAAAAGCTCTTAGATTTTTCAGAACCATTTTCCCCTTTCCCATTTACACTTGCACTTAAGAAAATACTGGATCTCAAAAGAGGAGAAAGTTCCGGTATAGAATCTATTCTTCTTTCCGACGAAGAGTTAAAAACTGCAACCGGCGAATCAGGATATCTTTCTTATACATTAGAAAGAGAGAAGATCCGAAAACTTTCTTTAAACTTAAGCACATTAGAATCTTCTCTTTCTTCTTTCCTAATTTCTCTCGCAGAAGATATTGCAGAAGATTCAGTTAAGATCAAAGATGAAGAAAATTCGATCACATACGGAGATATGATTTTAGGACTTTCTAATTCTTTGGAAAAAAATCCGGAGTTGGTCTCTGAATTAAAGAAACGTTTTCGTTTTGGGATTATTGATGAATTCCAGGATACTGATCCTGACCAATATAATATTTTCAGAATATTATTCTTAGAAAAATTCAGCAACTCTGAAACTGAAGGGAAACTTTTCCTGATTGGGGACGCAAAACAGTCCATTTACGGTTTCAGGGGAGCAGACTTAGGCACTTATTTAGCTGCAAAAAGAGAATTTGATACCGGAGGGGAATTTGCAGACTCTTCTATCGTTTATCCGGAGTTGGATACAAATCGTAGATCTTTACCTGAACTTATTGCATCCTATAATTCTATTTTCGGAAGTAAAAAAGGAGAATGGTTCCCGATTGAAGAAACAGGATTTTTACCTATAGAATACGTGAATGTAAAATCTCCTGAAATTCCGGGAAAAGCAATTTTATATTCAGATAAAAGTAATCGTGCTGCTTTAAATGTATTCTCTCTTTCCAAAGAAAGCAATGCGGATCGATTAAAAGACCAATACTCCAAATTTTTAGCGGAAGAAATAATTCATATAGTTTCCGAGAAGTCGGAAGTATACATTAAAAAAGAAGGATATCCTTTCCCCGAAAAACTAAGTTGGTCGGACATTTCTGTTTTAGTCAGAGGAGAAAATGATTCTGAATTTTTAAAAAGACAATTCAAAGCTCGTGGAATTCCGTATACATATCCCAAACAAACCGGATTATTCGGATCGGCTGAGGCAATCCGAGCAAGAGAGATCTTGAAATGTTTGGACGAAGAAGGAAGCAGAGATTCATTTTATAAATTACTAATATCCGATCTATTTTGTGTGAGACCGGAAGATCTGCAAAATTATGAGGAATATCCGATCGAGTCTGGAGAAAAAAGGCTTTTAGAGAACTGGAGAAAATTCTCTCGCAAAAAAGATTTCCCAGGCCTTTTTAGTTCCATTTTGACAGAAAGTAAATTAGCTTCTCCCCTTCCGGAGGAGTCCAGACAGGATTGGGAAAGAAAGATCACGAACTTTAAACAGATTTTCTTTTTCTTAACCGAAAGAGCATCCAAGTCCGATCAAACTTTAGGAGAGCTAATCACATATTTGGAATCCAAAATGGTATCCAAAGAAAATGAAAAAGATTATTTAGAAAAAGATTCTGAAGAGGATCGAGTCAAAATTTTCACTATCCATTCTTGTAAGGGTTTAGAATTTCCGATCGTGTTTTTATTCGGAGGATTTTCCGGTTGGGGTACACAAAGAAAAAAATTCTCCGAATATAGAGAAGGCGAAAAACGTATTATAGATCTGGAAAATAATAAGGAAGAGATTTCAGTTTTCAATACGATTAATGAAGATAAAAGATTGTACTACGTTGCTTTAACTCGGGCAATGTACAAATTTTATTTCCCATTATTAGCAGAACCCGATCCAAAACGTCCTTTGGAATTATTCCGAAGATCATTTCATGCGGCAAGCTCTGAATTTCCTCAAAATTCTTCTGTGGCCAGATTTTGGGAAAATGAGGATGGAAAATACGAACAGGAATGGATTAGAGATCATAAGACTATTTCCGGATTAACAACTAGCCCAACAAAAGAAGAAGGCCCTGAAATTTTACGTTCCATAGAGATCTGGCCGGAAAAAGCAGAAAAAAGAAAAATTATCTTAGAAAGTTATTCTTCCTTAGATTCATTTTTTACTTCGGAAGGACTCGGATTCCAGGTTTCCGAAACTAGATCATTCAAAACGGACGAAACACCTGAGGACTCCAAGGAAGAGGAACTTCCCTCTTCCAATAAAATGGGAAACTTACTCCATCAACTTCTGGAAACAGAGGATTTTAATGTTTATAGAAATGCAAAATCTACAAAACAAATCCCTGAGAATAATCTAAAATCATATAAGAATATTTTAAAGTCTTACGGGTATGGAAATGGTTCCGAACAATTGGAACTATTTGCTAAAAGGATCTCTGAATTGTTTTGGAATACTCTTAGAACTCCACTATCTCACTCCAAAGAGAACATATCACTTTCAGAAATTCCCCCTTCTGAACGAAAGCATGAAGTGGATTTCTTTCTAAAAATCCCGGAGCAAACTGGTGCTTCTGATTTGTTAAAAGGAACTTTAGATTTAATATTTCTTTCGGAAGGTAAATATTGGATCTTAGATTGGAAGTCCAACCTTCTCTCTTCCGATTTTGGAGAAGATCCTTATTCGGAAGCCCATTTGAAAGAGAAAATTCAAGAATCTTACTCGTTGCAAATGGCGATCTATTCCGTGGTTCTGGATGATTGGTTAAGATTCAAATATGGAAATGGATACGATCCTAAACTTTTAGGAGGAATGTATTTTGTATTCCTCAGAGGAACAGGTCCTAATAGGCCTGGGCGAGGGATTTTTTACCAAGATATAGATCCTGAATTTGTGAAAGTTTCTAAAGAAAAAATAAAAGAAACCTTAGATTTGAAAAATAGGATTTCGGCGGAAAAAGAATGAAAGAAGAATCCCTCGAAACAATTTTAGATCAAGAATATGCAGGATTTCTTACCAAGGAATTTTCACCTTATGCGAAAGGTATCCCACAAGATGTTCTATTTTCCTGGAATCTCCTATTGATCCAAGCATCTAAAACAGGAAATCTCGCTGTTCCATTCTCTGGAAAAGATTCAATTTCAGATATTTTATTTAAAAAAAGAGATAATTTATTATATTTTTCTAAAGTATTTAATCAATTAACGGATGTAGAGAAAGGTTTTGAAAACTTACTCAAAACCGGTACAGGGACTAAACCCGAAAAAGTGCAGGAAGTTTTAAAAGAACTCATTTCTTCCAATCCACTCTCTATCAAAAGAGGAAATAAAGAATATATTCTCTGCGGAGAAGGAGAACAAAAAGAAGCCTTAGAAAAAGCTCTTCAATATCAATTCTTAGTTCTAACCGGCGGACCAGGTACGGGAAAAACCACAGTAGTAGCGAATGTGATCCGTGGACTTTTACGTTTAGGTTATGACCTAAATCATATCGGACTTGCAGCACCTACAGGAAGAGCTGCCCAAAGATTAAAAGAATCCTTAGAAAATACCATTTCAAATCTTCGTACGAAAAATGCATTGGATGATTCCATCTCTGAGATCGCAACTTCTACATTACATAGGCTTTTAGAGTACAATCCTAGAAAAAGAAATTATAAATACGGCAAAAATTTTCCACTCCCCTATCGAGTCATCATCTTGGATGAGGTGTCCATGGTGGATCTACATATGATGTATAGATTGATGGAAGCATTACCATTCGGTTCGGAAAATTTCAGGTTTATACTTTTAGGTGATCCAAATCAGCTGCCTAGTGTGGAAGCAGGAGCAGTTTTATCGGATTTAGTAAGATCTTTAAAGAAACTAAATTCTGAAAACTTAATAGAATTAAAAACAAGCCACAGACAAGAGGAAGAATTTTCTTCCATCTCAAAAGCGGCTGAACTTTGTGTAAAAGATACTGTTTCTTTACAGGAATTCCGAGAGAATCTTCCTAAAGCACTAGAATTAGATTCTATTTTCCAGGGTTCGACAAAGGAAAATTTAAAGGGCTTTTATCAGATCCGATTAGATTATAAAAAAGAATGGAGAGAATTTTTAAAAAGAACTGCGGAAGATAAGATCCTTCCTATATTTTCTAAACTTCCTGATCCAAATTCTCCTCAGGAATTGAAAGAATATTTAAACAAAGACTTAAATCGATTTAAGATTCTTACAATTCTTAGGAATGGGATTTTCGGAAGTGAATTTATCAATAAAGAACTAACGGAACTTATCCTTCACCATAAAAAAGGAAATTTAGTACAGATCGGGAACAAAACTTATTTTTCCGGACTTCCTATACTAATCACAAAAAATGATAGAGTGAGAGGAGTTTATAATGGAGACACAGGTCTCGTTTTAGAAGTCCAAACTCCGAATGGAGGAAACGAACTCAGAGCTTTATTTTTTATTGAAGGAGAGATCCGAGATTTTGCATTGGATACTCTTCCTCCCCATGAACCTGCATTTGCGATCACAGTTCACAAATCCCAGGGTTCGGAATATGATTCCGTTTTTATTATTTATCCTCCGGATCCAGCTGATCTGAATACGGAAGAAGTTTCCTTGGAACTATTTAAGAAGGAAATCTTATATACTGCGATCACTAGAGCAAAACGATCTGCATTTTTGGTTTCGGAAGAAAAACTTTTAGAATATTCCCTCCGAAACCGCTTTGAAAGATTAACCGGTTTTAAATTGGGTTAAGGTTATTTATGATCGCGAGTATAAACTCCATCCCAAGAAGTTGGAGGTGGGGTTTTTTTATACTCATTACATCTCTCTACAAGTAACTGGACAGCTTTGTCCTCTTTACCTTTTGCCTTTTCGGATTCTTTGAATTTTTTAACGGCAGCATCCCATTTACGATCCAAGTATAGTGTTAAACCTTCTTCATATAAACCGATGATTTCTTTTTTAGCAGAAGCAACACCTTTCAATTCTGAGATCGCCTCGTATAAGATCACAGGTTCATTCTTACCTTTTACTCGAACTAAATCTAGTTTTCTGGTAAAAATAGAATCCTTAATTTCAGAATGAACTGAATCAGAAACCAAAATGGAAACTCCATAATCTTTACCGGCAGCTTCCAAACGAGCCGCTAGGTTTACTGTATCCCCCATCATAGTATAAGATGCGAGAGCGTCGGTTCCCATGAATCCGACTTTTGCAAGTCCGGTATTCAGACCGATCCGGATCTGCATATCCCTTGCATCTGGAATATATTTTTGGCCTTTTTTCCAACCGGATCGTAATTCTTCCAATTTGTCCAACATCTTAATGGAAGCACGAGTCGCTTTTAAACAATGCCCTTCTACATCCACAGGTGCGTTAAAAATTCCTACAATCGCATCCCCGATATACTTATCCAAAACTCCATCATGATCTTTTAAGATCAAAGTCATTGCGGAAAGATATTCGTTCAGAAGTTCGGATAATTCTACAGAACTTAACTTTTCACTAATATTAGAAAATCCTGCTACATCTGAGAAGAATGCTGTGACCCTTTTTTCAGTACCTCTTTTGAGAGCGGCAAGGTCTTTCATCGCCTCTCCGATCACAACTGGATCGATCATACTCCCTAAGATACCTTTGATCTTCTCTCTTTCCCTAAGACCGGTCACCATTTGATTCAGTGCTACTGAAAGATTCCCAAATTCGTCACTTCCACCCTGCTCGAATTCTACGTTTAGATTTCCTTTTCCAACTTGTTCCGCGTTTCGGATCAAACGTTTGATCTTAGTGACCACGAAACCTGAGATAAACACTGCTAAGAAAATAGAAAATCCGCAGATCCCTAATGCGGAAAGTACTGCTCTGTCTCTATTACGGCGAATGGATTCCAAACCTTCCGTTCTATCTACTACAGTTCGGATCACACCTGAAAAATTGGAAGCCAACACAACTGTAGGAAGATCTTCGGATGTTTCTGCAATTAAAGGTGTCGAGTCTAATTTCCAAAGGATCTGCTCTGCTTCCGTTCTACTGTTTCCTATAATCCCGTCCGGAAAGAGCGCTTTTAATTTTGCAGTGGGAGTTTCACTTTCTCCAGAATAGATCCATTCTCTGACGGAATTCCAACGTTTGTGGAAAGTTTCTTTTCCTTCTTCCGATTGAACAGATTTCCCGTAATCGGAACCATCCGGTCTGAATCTAAGTAAGATCTGATCTTCTAAAGCCGAATCTCTGATAGAGCCAAAAGATTCTACTTCAAGTTCTTCCTCTTCTTTAGGGGGATTGTTTCGAAGATAAGTTGCGTATAATAAATTTCTTTTACGGACTAATGCGGCATACTGCGTATATTGCTTCTTAAATTCTTTATCTTTAAATGGTGGGATCGGAGGTTTTTTTTCCTTCAATTCCTTAAGTCTGGTTTCTAAGATAGGAGGAATTTTAGAAAGTTCTGATAGAATTTCCTGTTCTTCTCTTAAATAATTGGTCCAGGCTCCGAATGTATTTCTTCTGGATTCTAAAAGTTTGGCTCTTTCAGTAGAAGCCGGATTTCTAAAATGAGGAGAATATAAAGCCTGCAATTCCAATCCATTTTGTTGGAAAGAAGTGGGACGGATCTCCCCTAAAACTCCAGCTCCTTCTAAAAGAGAACTGAGTGCGGACTTTAATCCTTCTTCCAAATTTTCTTCCATAGGAGCTTGGTTGAGAGAAGATTCTGAATCAAAAATTTTTGTATCTAATGTTGGTTCGGATGCTTCTCCTGGAATGATCCCGGAAACTGGAAATGTTTGGATCCTAAATCTGCCAGTATCCAATCCCAATTCTTTGATTTTTCTTTTTTTGGAATCTGCAAGAATAGAAACTATATGCTCATCTAAATCAGATCTGAGCTTTCGAGCGGAAAGTGATTTTTTACGAAGTTCTTCTTCGGCAGCTGAGATCTCTGTATGATCCGGCTTTTCTTGATTTTCTTTTAATTCGCCTAGACGTTTTCTGATCTGGCCGGCTTCTCTATCTGTGAATACGAATTTTTTAGCCATCGCTTGGAGACGTGCGAATTCTTTATCTCCAACTACTTCTTCTCCGCCTTGTTGTAACTGAAGTCGGATATTCTTTTCTAAAACTTGTATATCATCTTTGGAAAGATAGGCGGAATAATATGTATCCAAAGTTTTACGGACCGTATTTTTTCCTAAGGCACCGAATAGACTGGTCTTGATCCCGAAAAAGGAAACCTTCTTTTCCTGAACTACGGTCTTGGTAGTTTTATACTTTTTTAATGCTTCAGTCTGTTTGCTAACCCGGTCGCGAAATTCTTCGATCCGGATCAAACTTTGGGAAATATTATCCAATTCCAGAACAAGAGAAGAGATATATTTTCTGGAAATAGCGGCTTCCCTATCATAACTGTCTGTGAGGATCTCGGTCTGTTGCCTTACATAAATAAAGGAAAGGATTAGAATGGTCAGAACAATCAGACTCCCTGTGAACCAGGCGAGTTTTGCCCGTATTCCGGAATAAAATAATCTCGGAAGAACTAGAGTAAGATCTAGGATTTTTTGTCCGAAACCATGCTTGTCAGAAGTCTGTGTACCCATATAATAGTAACAGCACCAGTCCGAATTTTTTCTGGCAAGCCTATAAAATTTGGAAATTTATTTCCGAATGGATTAGAATAATTTCTCGTAACTAGCCGTTCTATAGTCTGCGGTCAGGTAGAAGGTATGGTCACAGGACGGACAACGGTAGTTTCCTTTTCCCTGAACTCTCAAAATCTGGAGACAAGCGGGACAGGCCGTAGTACTTTCGTTAGGTTCAAAACCCGGAACTGAATTTTGACCAGAGACTAGATAATATTTTGCTTCTTCTCTAGTTTTGAAATACGGAATTTTTTCTCGGAGTCCAAGTCGGTTCCAATCTCCCATCAGACTTTCGGACAATCCACAGGCAGCGTATTGGGAACTCAAATGAGCGAGAGAAGAATTTTTAAGAGAAAGTAATCCGTTCTCGTCCCAAACTTGTAAGTCTCTGGCATCGAGTAGAATTTTATGAGGCTCACTTCGAAGTAAAGGATCCGTTTTTTCTCGGAAAGTGTTCCCGAGTAAGGAATCCAGTTTGCCTTGTAAATTGACGATCAATTCTTTCACTAGAATAAAAGCCCTTTAAAGTTTCGAATCAGATCGGGTTTTTAAGCAACCTAAAAAACTCAAAAAGATTGGACTTTTCCTCACCAGCGACATTTTTTTTACTTAATGGGACAATGGAATCGTCGAAGCCTTCTCTTCCCTGTGGATTTAAGCTTCATGATCCTCTCCTATTTCCTAGCCCACCTGATCCGTTTTGAATCCACTGTATTTCTACAGGAGCCTAACGACTTTTTTATTCCCCTCCTGATCGTAGTAGTTTGTCGTTCTCTAGTATTTCTATTTTCGAATATTTATAGATCGATTTGGGCTTATGCTTCCATCCACGACCTAGTGGAAATTATCAAGACCACCATTCTGTCTTCATTGATCTCGAATACCGCACTCTTATTTTACAACGGATTCGAGCATCTTTCCAGAATGATCCCCGTAATAGACACACTTCTTCTTTTAGGATTTTTGTGTATTCGAAGCCTTTCCTGGAGGCTAGTAAGAGATCAGTACATTCTACGCAAAAAACAAGGGGATGGAATTCCTACACTCATCTTAGGCGCTGGAAAAACAGGAGCCACACTTCTCACGGAGTTAAGAAGGCATAATGATCTGAACCTTCTTCCCTTGGGTCTTTTGGATGACGACGAATCCAAGATCGGAGCCCATATCCAAGGTGTGCCGGTTATAGGAAAAATTGACCAAGCTGAATCTCTGATCCGTTCTCTTGAAATAAAAAAGGTGCTGATCGCATTCAGCAATCCGGACGGAAAACAAATAGGTAAACTGATAAAAAGTTTCGAATCTGAGAATGTAGATTTTAAGATCCTACCTTCTTTGGGTTCTCTATTTTTCGATCCGCCAAAAGTACAACAATTAAGAGAGATCCGAGTAGAAGACGTATTAGGACGTCCCGTCGTAGATCTAGAAATAGAATCCATTCGTTCTTATATCGCAGGTAAAACTGTACTCATCACAGGTGCTGGCGGCTCAATCGGAAGCGAATTATGTAGACAGGTCGCAGTATTCCATCCTGCAAAAATGATCCTGCTTGATTCCGCGGAAACTCCTCTCTACGAGATAGATTACGAACTCAGAAAAGTTTTTAAAGACAGTGGTATACAATTCAGGGCAGTAATCGCAGATATTAAAAATCCTTTGAGGATCGGTTCTGTTTTTGAATCGGATCGTCCCCAAGTTGTATTTCACTCCGCCGCCTACAAACATGTACCCATGATGGAGATCAATCCATCCGAAGCAGTTTTAAATAATGTACTAGGAACTAAGAACTTAGCGGATATTTCTAGAATTTATGGGACCGAACGTTTTGTTTTAATTTCCACTGACAAGGCAGTCAATCCAGTAAACATAATGGGTGCTTCCAAAAGAGTTGCGGAGTTATATCTGCAGGCGATCTCCCAAGGCACCAAGACAAAATTTATTACAGTAAGATTCGGTAACGTGTTAGGTTCCAGCGGTTCGGTCATTCCTAGATTTAGAGAACAGATCAGTAATGGTGGTCCTGTGACTGTGACCCATCCGGATATTATCCGTTATTTTATGACGATCCCGGAAGCTACACAATTGGTTTTGCAAGCGGCAGCCATGGGGGAGAAGGAAGAAATTTTTCTCCTAGATATGGGAGAACCGATCCGCATCCTAAATCTTGCGGAAGATATGATCCGGCTTTCAGGTTTTCGACCTTATACGGATATACCGATCGTGTTCACAGGTTTAAGACCTGGAGAAAAACTATTCGAAGAACTACTGTTAGATCTAGAAGGGATCAAAAAAACACACCATCCTAAAATCAGGATTGCAGCCCCCTTAGAGGAAGGAGATCCTAGCAGCTTCCAGGCCAGATTTAACTCTTTATTAGAAGCAGCAAAATCGGATCGAGAAGAAGAGATATTCTCTTCTTTTAAAACTCTAGTGCCTGAGTATAAAATTCATAAAGAATATATCAGCGAGGAATCCTCGCGTAAGTTGAAAAATGATGGATAGTCCGAATTTAGAAGACATACAGACACTTCGAGAATTCAAAAAACAACTCTTTTCAGTGTACTGGGAAAGGTTCGGTACCTTCTACGTACACGTAATGCCTCATCCAGATCTCAAAATTGGAAAAAGAGGACTCGTGGGAGAAGAGCCCGAATCAGGTATCATCCTAGTCATAGGACCCCGCGCTGCAAGAGATATCAAAATAGAAGAAGAATGGGTGTACGCTGAATTACAGTTCGGTTATACCTGGGAACAAGTCTTTCTACCCTGGGACGGAATTTTCAGATATTTCGACAAGTCCCAACAAACAGTCACTCAAATGAGAATATATTTAGGTAAGCCGGATGTTCCTCCTAAAAAAGAAGAAACAGCTTCGGCAGAAACCAAAGAAGAAGTTTCCGATCCGGAATCAAAATCTTCAAAACGAAAAGATAATGTAATCCAAGTAGACTTCGGGAGTAAAACAAAGAAATGAGCAAATACAAATGGTTTGTTGCCGGAGATCTGGATGGATTCTTCGGACTGATGATCGATAACCTGATCCAAATTTTGGTTCTGGTAGCTTTATGTATCGGCTTCTGTGGAATGCCCCAGGATTTTGTATTCAGAGTTGTAATTCCAGGAGCTGCAATCTCACTACTCGTCGGAAATCTTTTCTACGCTTGGCAAGCAAGGCAACTTGCAATTTCCGAAAATAGAAGTGATGTAACTGCATTACCTTACGGGATCAATACTGTTTCCTTATTCGCATTCGTCTTCTTTGTAATGTTCCCGGTTTATCAAAAAACGAACAGCTATAAAGCAGCTTGGTCTATCGGACTTCTTGCAAGTTTCGTATCCGGTTTAATCGAATTTTTTGGAGCATTTGTAGCGGAGAAGATCCGCAAGGCTACTCCTAGAGCAGCACTTCTTTCCGCGCTCGCAGGGATCGCACTTACATTTATCTCTATGGACTTTTTGGTCCGTACATTCTTAAATCCACTTGTTGCATTCGTTCCATTCGGAATTATACTTTTGCAATATTTCGGAAGAGTAGTATTTCCATTTAAGATCCCAGGTGGACTGATCTCAGTAATCGTAGGTACCCTACTCGCTTGGTATCTTCCCCATTTTACCGGAAAACAAATGATGGATGGGGCCGCATTACACTCCTCTATCGATTTTGGATTTAATCTTCCTGTATGGAGTGGTGGAGATCTATTCGAAGCTTGGAGCCAGATCGGTATCAGAGAATATTTATCTGTAATCTTACCGATGGGAATTTTTAACGTAATCGGTTCCTTGCAGAATATTGAATCTGCAGAAGCAGCAGGAGATAAATACAATACCAGGAATTCCCTCATGATGAATGGTGTTGGGACAATCGTTGGTTCCTTATTCGGATCTCCTTTCCCTACTACAATTTATATTGGTCATCCAGGTTGGAAAGCGCTCGGAGCTAGATCTGGTTATTCCAGTTTGAACGGAATTTTTATGACTTTGATTGCGTTCTTTGGACTAGTCAGTTTTGTATGTGCTCTCATTCCGGTAGAGGCAGGAATGGCAATTGTGCTTTGGATCGGTATCGTGATCGGTGCACAAGCATTTGAAGCTACCCCTACTAGACATGCACCTGCAGTAGTACTTGGGCTTCTTCCTGCTCTTGCGGGTTGGGGAGTTTTGATGATCCAAAGTGCATTCAATTACGCGGCACCAATTCTTGCAAAAGCGATAGAAGGAACAGAGGCAGCATCCAAAACCCAAAATATCTGGCTTTCTACAGTACCACTAGATCAGCCGATTTTTCCGTATTCGCTCGGTGGACTTTTGAGTTTATCCCAAGGATTTTTACTTTCTTCCATGGTTTGGGCAGCGATCGCAACTTTCGTGATCGATAGAGATTTTAAGAAGGCAATCATTGCCAGTTTGATAGGTGCTTTTCTTGCCGGAACAGGATTTATACATTCTTATTCCTTGGCTGGAAACGCAATTTTGAACTCTTTTCAGCTAAACCTGGGTCCATTTGTCTGGGCATATTTATTACTTGCGGGACTTTTTCTTCTCGCTTCTTTCTTGAAGAAGGAACCAAGAGCGGTCTAATAATCACCGGAATTTAGAAGACCGGCGGGCACGGAGTTACCGAGGCCTAAAAAACTTCTAAAAAGGAGAACTGTTCGCCTATGGCGCTTTTTCGTAGATTTGGATTATTCGCGCTTACCAATATCGCGGTAATTTTCACGATCGGATTGATTTTAAGACTTACTGGACTGGACGTATATTTAGCCAAGTCCGGAGTACCTTACGCTACTACCCTTCTATTCGCTGCGATCTGGGGTATGGGAGGTGCATTCATTTCTTTGCTGCTTTCCAAGTTTATGGTAAAGGCCTCCATGGGAGTCCAAGTTATCGATCCTAGAAACGCATCCGGATGGCAAAGAGATCTTTTAACTAGAGTGCAAAGGCTGGCTTCAGCTGCAGGACTTCCTATGCCGGAAGTTGGATATTACGAATCTCCTGAGATCAACGCATTTGCTACGGGTCCTAGTAGAAGTAGCGCATTAGTCGCCGTTTCCACCGGGCTTTTGAACGGAATGGATAGCGAAGAATTGGATGGGGTGTTGGGACACGAACTTTCTCACGTAGCCAATGGAGACATGGTAACCATGACTCTAGTTCAGGGAGTGATCAACTCGTTCGTGATCTTCTTCTCTTGGATCGTAAGTAAGGTTATCGTTTCTCAATTGAATCGTAACGATGATAGAGGATCCAGTGGTGGATTCTTTATGGAGTTCATGATCAGACAACTTCTGATGGTAGTCTTCGGACTTTTAGGCTCCATAGTTGTGGCTTACGTATCCAGAGCCAGAGAGTATCGTGCCGATGCAGGCGGAGCAAAATTAGCCGGAAGATCTAGTATGATCGCTGCTTTAGAAAGATTAAAAGTAGCTTTTAGTAGAGATCCAATCGATCAAAGAGGAGAAACCATCGCCGCTTTGAAAATTTCCAATAGAGCCGGAGGACTTGCATCCTTATTTGCAACCCACCCTCCTCTAGAAGAAAGAATTGCCGCTCTTAGAGCAAAAGCATACTAACCTAAATTCGCGGCCTTCTTTTCCGGAGGCCGCTCTTATTACCCCTTGAAAAAAGAATTGTTAGTTCCTTTCCGGAAAATGGAATTGGACTTCGAGCCCATGTCCATAGTTAAAAGCAAAATTCGCACGATCCCGGATTATCCCCGCAAAGGAATCCTATTCAGAGACATCACTTCCCTATTATTAGATCCGGAAGGTTTAGCTCTTACAATAGGTACTTTCGTAGACCGGTACACAGGAAAAGGAATCACTAAAGTAGCCGGAATCGAAGCCAGAGGTTTTATCATTGGTGCACCTCTTGCATTCCAACTAGGAGTAGGTTTCATACCGATCCGTAAAAAAGGAAAACTTCCTTCCGAAACAGTTTCCCAAGAATATGATCTAGAATATGGAAAAGATGTGATCGAGATCCATAAGGATTCCGTGGTTCCTGGAGATAGAATTCTACTTATGGACGACCTGATCGCAACTGGTGGAACAATGATCGCCGCAGTACAGTTATTACAAAAATTAGGCGCAGAAGTTCCTGAAGTCGGAGTCATTATTGATCTTCCTGATCTAGGCGGGGCTACAAAATTAAATAAAGATTTAGGTGTAAACGTATTCTCTATCTGTGAATTCGAAGGACATTAAGAATCTCATGCGGATCCTGAAATTTGGTCTGATCGTACTAGTATTCTTCTCCCTTCATTTTCCTCTCTTCTCGGAAGAAAGAAGCGATTTCGATCATGTGCGAAAAGCAGTCGTGCAGATCAAAGTATATTCCCAAGCATTCAGTGCATTCACTCCTTGGGCAACCGACGGGGTCCGTGCAAGTTCAGGAACAGGGTTTCTAATCGGGAACAAAAGAATATTAACAAATGCTCATGTAATCTCGAACGCAAAATACGTTCAGGTGCAGAGGTATAACCAGACAGAATGGTACAGGGTCAAGATCCTACATGTGGCCCATGACTGCGACCTAGCAGTCCTCGAAGCAGAAGATCCTGAATTTTATAAGGATTCTACAGATCTAAGTTTGGGAGAAATTCCCGAATTGAATTCTTCTCTTATCGTAGTAGGATATCCGATCGGGGGAAACAAGGTCTCCGTAACTAGAGGGATCGTTTCCAGAAAAGAACAATCCAAATACGAACATTCTTCTGTAGATAGCCACTTAGTTTTGCAAGTGGACGCTGCGATCAACCCAGGAAATTCAGGTGGACCTGCCATCCAGAACAATAAGGTAGTAGGAGTCGCTTTCCAAGTCGCTACCAAAGGTGAGAATATCGGTTACCTAATCCCTACTAAAGTGATTCGTCATTTTCTAAAAGACATAGAAGACGGAAAATATGACGGGTATGTGGAACTTGGTATCGGAACATTCAATTCTTTTAATACTTCGCTCAGAAAAGCAAAAGGTATCCCGGAAGGTTTAGAAGGTGTATTTGTAACCAGAATTCTTCCGAACGGTTCTGCAGATGGATATCTGAAAGAGGGGGATTATCTTACGGAGATAGATGGTCTCTCAATCGGAAGGAACGGCACAATTACTCTCGATAAGGATGCCCGAGTAGATTTTACAGAAACAGTCGATGATAAATATTCAGGAGAACCGATCCGATTCAAGGTATTCCGTAACGGCAAATTGATCGATATAGAGTTCAAAGCCAAAAGAATGCCTGATTTCGATTTTATGAGAAACAGGTACGATAATCCTTTCGATTATTCTATGATCGGCGGATTATTATTCCAAGAGATGACCAGAGATCTTTTAGGCGCTTGGAGTAGAAGTGGAAGCACTTCCGGCGGCAGTCAGTTCTTATATAGATACGATTATTTTATAGAAGATGGGATCGGTAGGACCAAAAAAGCAGATGTGGTCCTATACAGAAAATTAGCGCACCCGGTAAATTCTTCTTCCGATTATTTTTTGAATCTGGTTTTGGAATCTGTTAACGGAGAAGCGATCAATAGCCTCACTGACCTGAAAAGAATTATCGGGGAATCCAAGTCTAAATTTTTAAAATTAAAATTTTTGAATATAGATCTTCCGTTGATCTTGGATAGAGAAGAAGCCCAAAAAGCGGATTCCCAGATCAAAAGTACCTACGGTTTGGAGTAATACGTGAAATCCAAGATCTTTCTAGTCATTATCAGCATTTGTGTTTTCAGCTCAGGATTATCCGCTAAAAAGCCAAAACCGTCCTCTAAGCCTGTAACTACTGCAAATGGGATCGCATCCCAGGCAAAAGCGGAAGAAGAATACAAAAAGAGTATTGTCCAAGTAAAGATCTCCTACCAAGAACCTGATTATTTTAACCCTTGGAAAAAGAAAAACCCAAAGGTAAGAAGAGGTGTGGGGATCGTAGTCCCTGGAGAAAAGATCTTACTCCCAGCGCATTTACTCGCCCACTCTACATTGATAGAAGTTAAAAAACATTCTTCTTATGCGGAGACAAAAGCGACGGTAGCAAGACAAGATTCCGAATCCGATCTAGCACTTTTAAAAATAGAAGAAGAAAACTTCTTCAAAGATCTGATCCCTTTTGAATTCCAAAAAGAGATAGATTATCCAAGACAAGTTTCCATTTACCAATTGGACAACTCAGGTTCTATCCAATCCGCTTCAGGTGCTCTAATCAGTATGGACCTGGACCAATATCCGCAAGGAATGGTGGAACTCCCTGTATTGGATGTGAACTCTACTGAAACATTAAATGGAAACGGAGAAGTTCTATTAGAAAAAGGAAAAGTAAGCGGGATACTTTTCGACTTCTCCGGAGATAAAAACTCAGGTAGAGCGATTCCTTCCTTTTTGATCAGTAAATTCTTAGGAGATTTCGGCAAAACTGAGATCCCTTTTAAAGGTTTCCGTTATAGGCCAATCATGGACAAGGCCACCAAAGACTTTTATTCCCTTAAAACAAAAGACCAAGGAATATTAGTAGCCGAGATATTACCTGATAGTTCTGCAGATGGGATATTAAAAATAGGTGATGTGATCCTGGAGTTTGGCGGCAAGAAGATAGACTCGAAAGGATATTTTCATCATTCAAAATACGGCAAACAGGTTCTTTCTTATATTGCTCATATAGGAGACGAATTCGGCTACCAGATCGGAAAACAAATCCCGATCAAAATTATCAGATCCGGCAAAGAGGAAGAAGTCCAACTCACCTTAAAACCTTTTCCTTATTCTTCTATTCGGATCCCTCATAGAAATCTTGGATCTAAATCGGAATACTATTTTGATGGTGGTTTCCTATTCGTAGAACTTTCTGAAGGTTACTTACTCGAATGGGGAAAAGATTGGAGATCTAAGGTAGATCGCAAACTTCTATACACATTCGATTATCATAAGTTCAGCACAGGTGACAAAAAAGAAGGTAAATTCGTATTACTCTCCCAGGTTATTCCTGACGAATCCAATCAGGGTTATCATGAAGTTTCAGGAAGACTAGTAGATCAAGTAAACGGTAAACCAGTTCAATCAATCCAAGATATTTCTAATGAAGTAAAATCATCCAAGTCTAGATATATTACGATTTTATTAGATGATGGAACTGATGTTGTTTTGGATAAAGAAAGCCTGAGCGCCGCTAACCAAAGGGTCCAAAAAGAATATAGGATCCCCAAGTCCTCAATGGGCCCTCGCTAAAAGGGGTCCTCTTCTTCTTTTTTCACAAACGTTCGTACAAAAAAGGCCCAAAACCAAGGTCAATAAGGAAAGAATTTCCATTTAGTCCCGGTCTAATTCTATAGGAATAGGAGTTTGGACTGATTCTATAGAATTTCCCCTTCTTAAAAAGGGAGTTTTTTCAAATCAAACCTAAACTTACGCCAGATCGGCAGCTTGAATAAGATTTTCTGCCAGGATTCTTTAGGGTTTTTTCTTTGCCCGTGAGCTGGTTTCGAAAATATGGCAGGTATAGCCGATAAGAGAGGGTTCTTATGAAACGGACCGAATTGGAGAGACGAGAAAGAGATCTCCGCAAAGCGCAAAAAAAACAAGAAGCCCTAGATAAACGCGGAGGCGGAAACGGAGTCGGCGATTTTATCGATCAGCTTTCCGGGCTATTCCGTTACGACGCAACAGAGATCTTTAATACCAAAGACGATATCAATATTCTGGAAGTTTTGGAAGAGATGCAAGTGATCCTTCCCCAGAAAAAATGGGATGATGTTCTTAAAAAAGCGATTAAGAAAACAGGCGTTGTAGAAAAAGAAAGAGCCTATAAAGAGCTCGTGGAACTTCTAAACGTAGAAGAAGAGAACGAGGATGAAGAGGAAGAAGTAGGCGTTTAATCGCCTACTTTCCCTGAATGACAAACCGATTTTCGGATTGTACTTCACTTCTAAAAGATCATAAAGTTCTCGAAACACTTTCCGAATTCTCTCCTGAATTCGTAGGTTCCATTCCAATCGGAGTGGACCTTCCCCAATCTGACATTGATATTATCTGCGAATTAAGACCTTCTATTCTAAAAGTCCTAGAATCATTTTCTTCTTATCCTGGTTTTCAGCTCTCCGAAAAGATTTTAGGTAATGTATCTTCTATCATTTGTAGATTCCGCTTAGGATCTGAAAAGGTCGAGATCGTGACCCAAAATATTTCCCCCCAGAAACAAATCGCTTATCAGCATATGATTATAGAGGAGAAAATCCTGAAAGATAAAGGTGAAACTTTTAGGCTGTCTATCTTGGAGAAAAAGAAAGAAGGGAAAAACACCGAAGCGGCGTTTGCTGAACTTTTAGGTCTGGAAGGAGATCCATATTCTTCTCTTTTGGAATATGGAGAAAAGAAGTAGGAGAAACTCGGGGAAGTCTCCTTCCCCGAGAAAGATCTTAATGTCTTCTTGGTTTGTTGAAAGTCTGAGGTTTTGCGATATCGATATTCAAAGTTCTACCTTTGAACTCGGTTCCGTTTAGACTGTTCTTCGCGTTTTCGGCTTGCTCCTCGCTAGCCATTTCCACGAATCCGAATCCTTTACCTTCAATTACTTTAGCGTAAGCTACTTCGCCGTAGTTGGAGAACAGGTCACTGATTTCCTGCTGGCGAACGGAGTAATTAAGATTTCCTACAAAGAGTTTGCGATTCTGCATGCTTTCCTCGAACAAAAAATTTAGGCAGCTTCCGACTCGCAAACGGAGACCAATTCGCCTTCCATAAGACCATAACACTCTTTAAGAACAGCGGGATTGATTTGAATGATGGTAAAATCGCGGATAGCAGGGTTTCTAAGAGAAGCAAAGCTCGGATTTCACCGATCTGATTACAATGACACGTGCGGATTTCTGAACAGCGGACCTACAATAAGACCATTCTAATTCTTTTATAAGAAGAATCAAGCCTAAGAAAATTTTTACAGACTTGTTTGCAAAAAAACCGGGATATGGAGACAGGAGCCGTTACCAGACCAAGTGACGTAAAGGTTTGGAAACGAATGCCAATTTTATTAAAAACGAAACTAGAATGATGCTTGTAAGGGCCCAATAGGTCCCACTCGGAAGGGTATTATCTTCTTTTTCCCAAAAAATTAATAAAGGAAGGCTGAATGTAAACATTCTGGAAACATTCTCGTAAGTCGCCCAATATAGAACATAACCTCCCGCATAGGCGGTTAATAAAAGAATTCCAAAACCTAACCTAAATGCCAGGCCCTTCTTCCAATCTCCCCTAAATAGCAGATACGTCCCGGATAATAGAAGAAGTACCAAAGGGAACCTGGAGAATTTTTTGATCAGAAGGATAAGATTTCTATCTCCTGAAACTAAGGCCTGTTGGAGTTCCCCGAAATACCCTAAAAGTCCCCCAAATGGATCAAAGAAATGGCCTAGACTTCCCGGGGTCCATTCCGGGAATTGGGTCCTAAGATAGACACTCCAGGCTGTAGGTAGGATCAAAGAAGAAGCCACCCAGAGGCTTTTTTTGAAATCCTTTTCGATCAGTGTAATTAGTCCCAATGGGAAAAACAAAAATACTGACTGTTCTTTTGTAAGTATAGCAAGACCGGCAAGAAAGGAGAAGGTTATAAATCTATTTCTGATAAAAGACCAGTATGCGAGTACGCTTAGTCCCATCATCACTGTGTCTGAAACAAGCAAGATAAAACTTCCCAAGGCAAACGGGGATACTAGATAGAATGCACTTAGATATTTTTTAGAGTCAGGCAATAAGTCCCGGATAGCAAGATAAGATAGGTAGAAGATCCCTAAATTCAGAATGTACATTCCAAAGATGGTCGCATTCATCCCGAACCAACCAAACGGGGAAACTAAAAGTGGATATCCAATCCTAGGCGCCCTAAAACTGGTCTCGAAACCATTAGGCCAATCTAAACTAAAACCGGACAACATCCTGGAATAATAATAAAAGATCTGCCCGTCATAACCGGCACCCAGATTCCCCTCCTCTCCTAAGAATACGATGGCACCCGGAGGAGTTTGTTCTTTGTTTTGGTCTGCAAATTCTTTTCCGAAATTTACCTGAGAGCTAGGGCTCCAAGAATATTTCTTCCATACACAAAATGAGGAAAAGGAATAAAGTACGATAAAAAGAATAGTAACTAGTTTAAAATTTCCTAAAACACTAATTGATTGTGCCTTGAACTTCTCGTTTGGTAAAAATTTAGATAAGAATCCGGACATTTTACTTTTCTGCTAATGTTTCCAAAATCCAATTTGCGTATAGATCGGAAGATTTTTCAGAAGCCTGGTAGGTCAAATGATGAGGATCTAAAAAAGATCTTTTATCCTCAAAATCAGAAATTGCGTTTTTGAATTTATATTTTGTTTTCCCTAAATTTTCCAAATAAGAAATATACCCTTTGTACCAAGGGCTGGATTCATATACTTCTCTTTCGATAGGATTTTCAGGAGAATTTACAAGAACCACTTGGATACCTTGCGATTCTAAATACACAATTGCTTTTTTCAAATATTCCAATTCTGACCAAATAAAGAACTTAGGAGAAGAAGCCAATTTGATCTTTGCCATTCTAAGAGTAACAAGTCTGGACATTTTGGAACTTTCTCCCTTATATCCGTAAATCCTTTCCGTATAATCCTTGGAATAAACAGCATCGTCCATATTAGAAAGTCTAGAATCATCTAAACCTGGGATCCGAATATAAGAGATATGTTTTCGGATCTCATTTCTACAAAAGTTTTGAGAAAGTCTGATACCATAAACTTCTTCCGTTCCGAAAATCCTGGCGTCCACTTGTAAGGAAGAGACCTTTTTATCGGATGCAATTCTAAGTTTTGTTCTATCGGACTTTTCTGGAACAGTAAATTTGATCGTATACCAACCTGACTTAGAGAAAGTTTTATCGAATAGGATCGGTTTCCCTTCTCCCCAAATTTTGAGGGTAGTATCTTTCTCTTGGAAGAATACACTCTCTTCGAAAACTCCGTTTTTCAATTCACAATCGATTGAGAATTCAGGTTTGGCCCACCCTCTTAGATAGATACCTTCTTCCGGAATAATTCCTGTATAATAATGGTAGGATCTTCCACTTCTGAGATGGTTTTCTATCCAGGCATCCATCGGGTCATACAAAAAACTACGATATCGTACTACCAAAAAAAGAGACCTGGAAAGAAGAGATAGAAATGTGGACTTGCCAGTTTTGAGAATATCCCGATACTTTTCCCTTAGATATTGGGCCGGATAGATCATCCTGTTTTGGTGTCTTGTTTTTGCAGAAACATCATCCAGGGTTTTTTCGGAATATTCTAAATTCTGAAAGTCAATGATGGACTTTTCTTGATAAAGAAGATTCTGTTTGTATTGGGCGAGTCTAGCTTCGTTTTCTTTTTCCGAGATCAAAAAATCCAATTGAAGATCCGCAGGATTTAAAACAAAAAATACAAGTTTAGGCTTTTTAGAGACTATATCTTCCCTATAAAAATAAAAATCGGAAGGTGTCAAAGCAGGATGAGAATAAAATTCCGTGCGTATCGACTCCCTTTTTAGTTTTTCATTCATTCTTTCCGGAAGAGAAGAATAGAGAGCCACGCTACTTCCAACAATCAGTGCACCTTTTTCGTTTTCAGTAAATTCGATCCTTCTTCTTTTTTCCAAGAAGTTGAACCAAGGAGAGGTATCCCATTCTAGTTCGTTAGGAAATCCAAAAAGTATATTATCTAGCACGATCCGATCTATAAGAGAGAATAATGCGATAAATAGAATGCTTAAATAGAGTATTTTAAATTTTAGTTTTTTTTGATTCATTTGGAGGAGGTATTACATTCGGAACAGACGCCGTATAAAATAATTTCATGAGAATCTAATGTAAATCCCTTAGGCAAATTTTCCATGGGAAAAGGACAGATCTCCACATCAAACACACGATCGCAAACTTTACAATGAAAATGATGGTGATGATCCAAATGACTGATCTCGAAACGAGAAGATTCTCCAGGTAATTGGATCTCATGGATCGAACCTGATTCCAGCAAATGGTTTACAGACCGATAAACAGTTGCGATCCCTATATTCTGTATGGATTTTTTAGAGATATCGTGGATTTCCTTTACCGAAAGAGGACCTTTTGCGTCACGGATGACTCTTAAGATCTCGCCCTTTTGTTTGGTGTTTCGAGAGGCGGATTTTTTATCTTCTTCCATTCGGATCGGCTTCGAATCTTATCCTGCTCCAAAAAGGAAGCATATGTCAACCCGATAAATCCGCTTTTAAACGCCTGTAGAAGTTCCTACATGTAGATCGATTTGTATTTTCGAAATTCCAAATTTGAATTTTTTAGTTTTCTTCTTACTTGAATCCAAATAGATTCGATCTTATGAGGAAAACTTTCCTAGTCCTCTACTTTTTATTCGGCTGTTCTCAATCGAACCATCTTATCTCAGTACGAAATTCCGAAGGTGAAGTCCTAGGAAAATATCCTAAAGAAATAAGATGGTTAGGATTCGAAGACAACCCTGCTTGGAGCGATCTATCCGCATTTTCCGGCTTAGAAATCCTAGAACTAAATTCTAAAGATGTAAAATCATTGGAAGGCCTACCTGATCTTCCTAAACTCAGATATATTCATCTATCTGGATCTTCTGTAAGAGATCTTTCTCCCTTAAATCGTTTTGCAAGACTGGACAGTATTTTACTGAACCAAACTGAGATCACTGACAAAGATCTGAAAAATTATCTATATTGGAATAGGCTTACGAGAATTGAACTGACTGATTCTCAAATCTCCAATCTTGGATTTTTGGGACCAGGCTGTAGCGTGAAACATTTACAACTAAAACGTACTAAGATTTCGGATCTAAGGCCTTTGGAAAATTGTACAAAACTAATGGAATTATATCTGGGTGAGACCCTAGTGAAGGATTTAAGTCCTATATATGGTCTTACGAACCTAATCCATTTACAGTTGGATGGATCGGATGTCTCTGCAAAAGAAATTTCTGATTTTAGAAAGATCCAGCCCTATGTAAAGATCATGCCTGGTTTACGTAAGATCTTAAATTCGGAGAATGGTTTAGACTGATCGATAGTCGCTTCGCTCCTGAAGCCCGAGACTTGGTTCTTGTTGATAACCTAAGTTTTGAGACGGACTATATTCGCTGCCCTCCTGAAGCCCGCAGGGCGGACTATAAAGCAAGAGGTCTTGCTTCTCCAGGATTTGTATACAAAATCATATCTCCAGGCTTTGCATGCTTGGATTTTTCGGTTTTGATCTCTCCTGTAGTCTCCACAGTTGTTAGAGAATTCAATTCCGTTTTAGTTCCATCTTGTTTTTCTAATATAGCCTTAGCACCTTTTCTAACCCTGGAAAGACGGATCCCCCAAATACTTGTGATAGCAGTATCCGTTTTAAGTATAATCGCGGAAATTTGAGAGATACTGGAAGATTTGGGTTTTTTCAGAAGAATTCCCTCTTCTTCTCCTTCCGGGCCTGGAGTTAAACGAATATCTTCCGGACCAGATTTCCATATTAGAAATTCGAAATGATCACATTCGTACGCTCTAGTTAAAGTCCAACGATCTCCGGGGTTTTTGCTTGTGAACATCCTACAAAGTTTTGGGCGAAATCTGAAAAATTTTCCGGACTCGTCTAAATTTAGTTTTCCCTCAAATCTTGTTTCTTCCCAATTCTTGGATTCACTTACTGTTAGTTGACTGATCAACATTTCTTTTTTGTTGGAATGATTTAGATAAACCTGTCGGATATAAAACCCGGTTGGGATTTTTTTGATCTCGGAAAAATATTCTCCGCTATCCGGAATGGAATCAAACGCGGGGATTTGTGGGCCTGAGATCGGATCTTTTTGTAAGGGAGAAGGACGAAATCCGCAATTATATCCTAACGAAATAATTACGATATATTGAAATTTTTTGGAAAAAAATTTCCAAAACTTCGGAACCTTTTTAGCCAATGATCCTTGCTCCCATTCGACCCTGAATAATTATTGACCTTAACAAAAAGGATCAAGGCGTAAAGCTAGTTTCCTTTTTGTCAGGAAAGATCATGAAGGTTTCAACCGGAGACGGTTTTTGGAAGTTCCTTTTTATGCCGGTAGGCAGATCTTTATATACATTCGTACTTTCGGTTTGTTTGATATTCCTACTTTCTGACTGCGTGGTCAACAATGATGCGCTAGGCATAGAGGATAAATCAGAACCTAGTATAGACGATCTACTTTCATTAACCAAAGTATCTAGTTCTTGCGGCGGCAATAATACATTCTGGATCCGAAATCTTGTAAAAAACAGTTCAAACTGTGTAAAAACAACTAAGGTAGCATCGGGAGTCCATGTAAACATCTACGCAACTAGTGGTTTAGAATCCGCTTTAGATTACCAATATATCTCTCAAGAATTCGATTCTAAAATTTATCCAAGACTCGGTGAAGCATTCGGCTTCTCTGATGACCTGGATGGCGACGGAAAAGTTGCAGTAGTTGTTTCCGATATTCATGACGGAAGTACAACAGGCTCTTCTTTTGTGGCTGGATTTTTCGATCCTGTGGATTATTTCCCGGATAGTTCAAGCTATGCGGTCCGTTCCAATTATTCAAATATAGTGTATATGGATGGAGTGGAACTGGTTACGGTCCGCAACTCTGACCTTGCCCAAGGAAAACCAGACACATTCTTGGCGACCCTCGCGCACGAATATCAGCATTTGATCCGATTCCAGTATGAAGCTAGGATTATGAGCCAAGGCGGAGGAAGAGACGAAGCTTGGATCAATGAAGGGACCAGCGAAATAGCGGCAGATATTGCAGGATATTCTCCACAGATCAATCGGATCAATTGTTATAGAGGTAGAAATTCAAACGCATGCTCGAGAGGTGCAAATGGAAATAGTGTATTTGGAAGTTCCAAATTTAACTCTTTAGTAGACTATGCATTCGCCTACTCCTTTATGAAATACTTATATATGATCTCGGGAAATGATACGGATTCTAGAAATTCATTCTTTAGAACAGGAGTCCAAGGCCCTAAAGGTTATAGAGCTTCGGATGCAACCGGATTATTCCATCTATTCAAAACAAACGCAGATAATTATCTAAATTCTTCTCAAGAAGTAAAAGATGCGCTCGGAACAGATGGCTCCGCTATCTTCATGAAAATTTATCCTGCTTTCTTATGGCAATCTTTGGGAGATGTTTCTCCCGAGTTTGCACAATCCGGAACAGATACGAACGGAGCTTCCGGATTTTTGCAAGATATCACTAAAACAATCCAATCTTTTCCATTTCCTGCAGCAGGAACAGATGGAGATGTTCTTAGAAAATTATATGATCCTCTCAGGATCCCGGAGATCACTCCAATAGGAACTCTAAATCCCGGGCAAATCCAATTCGTAAAAGCGGATCGTTCAAATTCAAACGCTATCGGAAGGCTAGTATTACTAAAAAAGAATTTAGATGGAAATCTATATTCTCTACAGATCAATACTGAAATGAAAAGATCTGGAGATATATCCGTATCTTTGGGAATTACCGAAAATGATGACGAAGGTGGAGAAGAAGCGATTGTTCTTCCGGAGTCTTCCGACTCTCGTCCGATCTGCCCTCATGAGTTCTTTAAACTCTCTCGGAATCGGACGAAACAGAAAATTTTTAGCGAATATAAAGGCCCGTAATTAAGGCATTCCGGAAAGAAGAGATTTGAATTCTCCCATTCTTTCTTCTGCTACTTTCTGAGCAGCTTCCATGGATTGGTTCACAGCCTGCTTTATACTTTTTTGAAGTAGTTTTTTATCATTCTTAGCAAGCAAAGAATCTTCGATACGGATCTCTTGTACGGTTTGTTTACCGTCGGTAATGCAGACTACCAATTCATTCTTGGATTTTCCCTCGAAGGTTAAAGCCTCCAGTTCCTTCTCCAATTTTTTCATACGAACCCGCATCTGGTTCATTTGTTTTAGATTATCTAAACTTTTGCCGAACATCGAACACTCCCGGTCTTTCTTGATAGGATTTTCAGACCGGGAAGTGGAGCAAGAAATTAAACCAGGCTAGGTCCGGTTTCTCCCTCTCTCTCTGGCAGATCTCGGATTTGTTCCGAGCTTGGTTCCCAAGTAAATTGGTCGGGGATGAGTTCTCTTAAAACGGGTTCGTCGCTTAAAAAGCCCCCCGTCTTAACTGGGGCGATTCCCAAACTAACTAAGAATCCCATACTTGCAACCAAGGTTACCAGTAAGGACGACTCAATATTGATGTTTGCCCGACGTTCCATGACTGTATATAGAGTATCGGTCATTTCAGGGCAGACTGATTAGGGAATTTATGAGAAAAAATCGGGCTTTTGAGCTATAAAATGTTTCACGCAAAGGCGCGAAGACCGCTAAGGTTTTCAAAATCGGATCCAAACTCTGCTTGCTCTGTGAACTCTGTGCGAAACATCCAATTGCATCTGATTTTCGCACGGAGGCCACAAAGTTCACAGAGGCCTAAGTGTCTTCGCCGTCTCGTTTACGATCTATTCTTTCTTCTATAATCCGGAAAAGGGAACCGTTAGGATATTTGCCGGATTTAGAGATCCTGCCGGCTGGAACCCCGAAAATATCAGGGATCAGATCTTCTACATGAGAACAAGAGAAGATCTGGAAATTCCCCTTTTTCATACTTTCCCGGATCTCGCGTGGAAGATTCAAATCTCTCATATTATCTTTGGGGATATAAATTTTGTATTTTTCTCGAGTAGAACCAGTGAGCCGGATCACATCAAACCATGCTTGGATCTTTGTATTCACTGAACCCACAGGGAGAATATCCCCGTATTGAGAAAGAGCACCTGTCACTGCAATATTACAAGGTATCTCCAGGCCGGAAAGCGCGGATAGAAGTGCCAAAAGTTCTGCGCAACTTGCGGAGTCTCCATCGATCGGAGAACTATTTTGCTCAAATAAAATAGAAGCATCCAAACCAAAAGACTGAGTATGAGAAAACATTCCTTTAATATAGGATTGAAGGATAAACACTCCCTTATCATGAAGGCTTCCTGAAAGATTTACTTCCCTTTCTATATTGATCAAGTTTCCGGAGCCCAAAGAAACCCTGGCGGATACTTGGTTTACTTGTCCGAAATCTAAAAGAGACGACTGTAATAGAATCACCGAAAGCCCGTTGATCCGCCCTGTCTTCTTTCCTTTGAGTGGAACGCCAATAAGACCTTCCTTTATATTCTCTATATATTTTCGTTTGTGGATGGCTGTTCTTTTTTGGATAAGAGAAGGACCTGCTTCTATCTCAGCCCTGCCAACAGATTTTTTACCTTTATTATTAAATGCTAATACTTCCCTCACGAAGGAGCGAAGTTCGGAAAGATGAAGAGAAAGTCTAGTCTGGCTATCATTCCATCTGAGTGCAAGTTCCAAAAGTGAGTCCAAGGCTGCTTGGTCCAAAGGTGGATAACCCGGCTTCTCCCAAGACTTGACTAGTCCCGAAAAAACCGGAAGCCAGGATTTTTCCAAACTGATCTCATAAGGCATATGAATTTTAAAATCAAAACTTCCGTAAAAATCGGCATCTATCTGAGAGATAGAATCCACTTCCGTTTCTTCCCCCACTAAAATAAGTCGGAATCTGGAATCTATACTTGGATGAAATCGATTGATATTTGTTGAATCGGATCCTTCCGGAAGAGAAAGAAAATCTATCTTGCCGGTGAGAAGTACACCTTTCAGGAAATAATAAAGGTCAGGATCTTCTACAAATGGTTTGATCGGAAGAAGCAAAAGTCCGCCATTCGCTTCTGAAATTTTTCCCGGTCTATATTTATTCTCAAATGGAAAACCAGCCAGGGATAATAAAGTGGGATTCGGTTCAGCAACTACAGGTTGGTCTTTAACGATCTCTTCCAGATATTGTCCGAATTGTAGAAGGTTTGCTTCTATCTCCGGACCGGTGATTAGGATATGTCGGAAGAGTCCTGGGTTTCCAAGAGCTTGGCGGAATGTTCTCACCTCTTCCTTATGAAACACTAAAAAGTCAGGCAGTCCGTTCAGTCTAGCCGGCTTTGCCGCTTTAAATCTAATTTCAGTTTGCCCAGGAAGAACCTTTTTTAACACCTTTCCCATTTTCCTTTTCGGCTTAGAATTCCTCAATTAAATAAGTTGGGTTCAAACTTTTTCGGGATCCAAAATCAGCATAGAATCTCCGTAGGAAAAGAATCGAAAATTTTGTTTTATGGCGAATTTATAGGCCTTCAATATTTTTTCTTTTTCTGCAAATGCACTTACTAACAAAAGTAAGCTACTTTGAGGAAGATGAAAATTAGTAATGAGACCTTCACAGCTTAGAATAGAATCTTCCGGCTGTAAAAAAAGTCTCGTTTTCCCTTCTCCTGATTTGAAGGTATTCGTGTTTGGATCATAGGCAGATTCCAAAGCTCTTAACGTAGTAGTGCCTACAGAAATAATCCTTTTACCATTCTTCTTTGCAAAATCCAGAACGTTTTTGGTTTCAAGAGGAAGATCGAATTCTTCTTCATGTAATTTTTTATTCGCAAAATGATCTTCGTTTAAGGATTGGAACGTTCCATAACCGACTTTCAATTCTAGTTTTAGAAATTCTATGTTTCGTTTTTTCAATTCCTCCAAAAGTTCTGGAGTAAAATGTAAACCTGCCGTAGGAGCTGCAACGGAACCTAAATTTTGGGAATACACGGTTTGGTAACGAACATCATCTTCTGATGTACTTTCTCTTTTGAAGTAAGGAGGAATTGGAGTGCGGCCTATTGTCTCAAATGAGTTTTCGTCGAGGGGAGTTTCGGATTGAAAGATAGTAAATTCTTCTTCTTTTCTTCCAACTGAAAAAAGAAATCTCCCAGTAGCCTCATCAGAGACTATATCTCCTAACTTAAGCTTTTTAGAATTCCGAGTAAGTGTTTTCCAAATGCCAGGCTCCAATTCGGAAAGGAACATCGCCTCATGTCTTCTTCCCGTTTTAGTTGTCAGGAACACTCTTCGTTTGGAAACTCTGGTTGCATTCGCTACCAATACATCTCCTTCTTGGAGATATTTTAGCATTTCGGAAAATTCAGTTTCTTCTTGTAAAAAATCTTGGGTCCTTCCTAGAACAAGCAGCCTACTCTTATCTCTTTTGGCCGCAGGAAATTTTGCAATCTGGTCTTCGGAAAGTTCGAAATCAAAATCGGATAGATCTTGGAATTCCATTCTTCCAATGAATCCGATCCGAAGAATTCGGGAACCGATTTTTAATTTCTTGGCTTTTTCGGGCGGACATAAAAGAGTACCTGAATGCGGATCGACCTCAAAAAGTCCGGCCCTGTTTTAGCATTCTTTCTATTCTTAGCTTTTCTTTACGCAAACGGGTTCAGTCGCACGGAACAATCTTCCGATTTTTCAGACTATTACGAAGCCTCACGTAATTTCAAACAAGGCAAAGACCTATATAGCCTAGATGCCCTGTCTGAAGTGCTCCAAGAATTCGAAACCGGCAAATTGAAAATGAGCCAGATATTCGAACCGGAAGTGTTCTTTAGGATCAAAGCAAAAGTGGAGAATGTAGGCTCCTATATTTATCCGCCTACTTTCGCTTTCTTGCTGATCCCAATTTCAGGTCTTCCATTTGAAGTAGCATCAGGGATATTCTTCACCATCAACTTTATAGCTTTGATCTTGAGTTTATTCTTGATCGGGAAACTTTTAGGAAAAGAGAAATCGTTTTTATTCTTATCTGCAGTTTTACTTTTATCTCTACGATTTGTAGAAAATCACCAGAACAATAACCAAGTTGGGTTCTTGCTTTTATTATTGATCTTGGTTTCAGTTTCAGTCCAAAAAGATTGGTTGTCCGGACTTGTTTTAGCTCTTGCTATCGTGATCAAGATCACACCTGCCGCTTTCTTATTTTATTTCTTATACAAAAAAAGACCAATGGTGATCGTTTATACGGTCATCTTTGCTTTAGGTTGGATTGCGCTACCGGCATTATACAATCCTGAGTTTACTTGGAAGATGAACCAAACCTGGTACGATCTGGTCTTAGACAGATATCTAAAATCTCCCGCTTTGCGCGCTTGGAAGAATAACCAGAGTTTAAATTCCACCCTAGCTAAATACTTTTTAGCATATTCTGATTTGCTAAACCAGGGAAGATTTGGAATGCCGTTCACGACTCTAACTGTAAGTCAGGTAAAGATCATTTCCGGCATTTTAAGTTTGGGAATTGCAGGTCCTTACTTGTATAAAGTGTATAAAGGTGCTTCGGAAGGATTCGTTCTATCCGGGTTATTTTTCTTCTCCGTAATTTTCAGTGGGATCTCGTGGATACACGCATTCGTATTCTTATTATTCCCAACTGCATTTGTTCTTTCCAAACTTTGGCCGGAAAAGGGAGAACCACTCTTGGTCTGGGATAAATGGAAATCAAAACTATTAGAATATAGATCAGCTACGATCTTTATCTCCATTTCCGCATTAGTTCTACTCTTAAACAGAAGTTTTATAGGGAATATAGCGGAAGAAGCGATACTGATGTTCTCCTTCTTATTATATACTTCTTTAATACAATATGTATGCACTTTCTATTCGGATAGAACTAGTTAATCATTTTAGAATACTTATGCTAAAAAAGGAAAATTTAAAATACAAACCAAGAGTCGCAGTAGATGCAAGACCCTTGTCTTATGGTATTACCGGGAATTCCAGATACCTTGCAGAGGTTTTAGAAAGACTTTTGCGTCCAGATTCTCCTTTAGAATATTATCTTTATTCGAATAAACCGATCCATCCAGTATTCAATCATCTGATAGGACTTACGCCCACTTTTATTCCGAGTAAACTTCCGGGAGTTTTGTGGCTGAATTTTACTATACCTTCTTGGGTAAAAAAGCATAGGATAGATCTGTTTTGGGGAACCTTACAATTGCTCCCTGCATTTGGTTTGAAAATTCCTACTTTAGTAAATTACCATGATCTAAATTTCAAATCCGCACCTGAAACGATGACTACTGCAAATTATTGGCAGCATAAGATCATGTCTCCGATCACTTTAAAGAAGGCAGATAAAGTTCTTTGCCTTTCCCAAAATACCAAAAATGATATTCTAAATTTTTTACCCGAGTTAGAGCCTAAATTAGAAGTAGTTTATCCAGGGGTCCAAGGTTTTGGCTCCGTATCCCCTCCCGAAAAAACCCTTCCTAAAAATTTTCTATTTTCTGTAGGGACATTAGAACCTAGGAAAAATTTAAACACTCTTGTAGAAGCTTATCTTTCTTTAAAAAAAGAAGAACCGAACTTCCCCTATCCTCTTGTTTTAGCAGGAAGACTTGGTTGGAAATCGGAAGGCCTAACCTCTCTTTTAAAAGAAGGAGGTTTGGAGAAGGACGGAGTTTATTTTATAGAAAATCCGAATGACTCAATATTAGGTTGGCTTTATAAAAATTGCTCTTATTTTGTTTTCCCTTCTTTACATGAAGGTTTTGGTCTTCCATTACTAGAAGCGATCAGAGAAAACAAACCTTGTATCGTTTCGGATATTCCTGTCTTTCATGAAGTTCTGGATGAATTTACGGATTCTTTCGTTTCTCCTAAGAATTTAGAGGCATGGAAAAACGCACTTTCCTTGACCGGTAAAAAAGGGATCTATGGCAGAAAGCCGAGTAGAAACGATTGGTCTTGGGATTCGACTGCAAAGAAGGTCGAAAACTCTCTCGTAGAACTTTGGAAATCAAGAAAGAAAAACTCCTAGGCCCTCAAAGTATGAAAAAATCCGATATATCCAAATCCGTATGGTGGAATTGGGAGAACTCCGAACCGGAAATCAGATCTTCCAAGATCAAAAAAAGTAAATTAAGGATCAATTATATACCTCCTTTCCTTGCGATTTTGGTTTACGGACTTTTCTTATTGTATTTATTTCCTTTGAGAACCTTAGTCTCTACTTGGATTTTCAAATTTGTAGAGTTACTCCAGATCACCAAGGTATTAAAACTTTCCCTATTAACTGACAAAAGACTGTATGATTATACGGCGCTTTTTGTGATCTCTTATATCGCGTTCGCTTTCTTTTTAGATCTAGTCCGATTCCTAAGAAAGAATCTATTCCAAACTTTTGTTACTGAAGAAAATAGACTCGCAGTCACCAAATGGGGCTTCTTAGGAAAAGAAACAATTCGTTGGAATCCAGACCAAACCGGTTTACAGATCCATCATAAATCCGGATGGTTCCGTTCTCTGTTAGGTTTCGAAAAATTATCCTTTAGAATTCATCTTTCGGAAACTGAAAATTCAATACTTGCAGAATCTCCTTATTTCTTCTCCAAAAGTAATCAGGATTTTTTATATTCCGTTTTTAGATCCGTTTAATGTTTAAACGTTCTCTCGAAAGTCTGGAGTTCCTTAAAAAGGCAGAGAATATATTTCGTTCTCCTTCTATTTGGGCGGGCTTTTTATTCCTGGTATGTTTTACAGGAATTTTATTTTTATTCGATCTTAGATTTTTATCCAGACATTACGATTGGGATTCGATCGTTTACACTCATAATATAGTTACCAATAAATATTGGAAAGTATTCTTCAATCCTCACCATATCGGTTTCGAAAGCACGGGATTATTATACTTAAAGTTTTGGTATTGGTTTCATGGGCCTGACTCTGCAATGTTTGGTCTCAGACTTAGAGTTTTAGCAGTAGCATCCTTCTTCATTTTTATACTTATGTTCTCTTACTGGAGATTATATAAGGATATGATCGGTGCTGTTCTTTTGGGATTAGCAGTTCATTGTTCCCAAGGCTTTTGGTTTTATGCCCAGCATAATGATACTCCGCTCATTCATTCCTGTTTTACTGCTGCATTATTTTTACTTTGTGTTTGGAATTCTAAGAACGGTTGGTCTCCCGGAAAACTATATATTGCGGGGTTTTTGCAAGTTTGGAATGTTTATTATCACCAATCGGATACCATTTTCCTAACATTCGTTCCGGCTTCCGTTCTTCTTGCGAATAAATGGAGAGGAAGAAGTTTCGAATATTCTTATAAACTAAAACTAATCTTCGTATATTTATTCTCCGTAATTCTCATTCTCACGCTTTCATATTTGTATGTTGGATTTATTCTATTAGAAAGAAATTTAACTGCACCGGTAGAAAGTGAGAAAAACTTTGCTAACTGGCTATTTTTATACGCTTCTCAAGAAAAATGGGGAGCAGCTCCGGGGCCTAAAAATTATATCATGAATTTTTATAGAGGGATTGGAGATGCTTTCTTGAATTTTGAAGGAGTTAAGAATGGACTAAGGATCAATACAAACGATCTTAAATCTCTCAAAAGTTTCCCTTATAATCTAAATCTAGGCTTCTGGATTGGGATCTTATTTTTAGCATTCTTAAATTGGATACGTCTTTGGAAGTCCTATAAAACAGAACTCATTCTTTTATTCTTCTGGCTTATTCCTTCCTTTATATTTTACACTTGGTGGGAAGGTTATTTTTTCGAGTTCTGGGTCTCTTCTGTGATCGGACTTTTAATTTTCGCTGCCTTAGTATTTCGTTCCTTAGAATTTGAGAACTTCAGATTTGGGATCAGATCTATCTCTCATATCATTTTCTCCTCTTATGTGAGCTTACTTTTTCTAGTCAATTTCACTTATTCCACGCTTCCTAGATCAGAAAGATCTCATAAAAGTTTTATAGAGGGAATTGAAGATAAGTATGAATATATCACTCCTGAACCAGTATATCGAAACGAATAAATAAGTGCTTGTGAGTTTCCCTCAGTCCAAAAAACTGCACAGGAGTCGAGGACAAACGAACGAATGCTGTTCAATTCAGCCCATTTTCTCGTATTTTTGCCGATCGTTTTGATCCTAGCAAAAATCCTAAAAGGTACATACCAAAGGGCTTTCCTTCTTCTTGCCAGTCTCTATTTTTATAACGCTTGGCATCCTGCTTCTATAGCATGTAACGATATCAGAACCTCTACTTGGTACGAGAACTGGATCGATCTATCCTTCTGTAATTTTAATATTAACTTATATATCATCATTCTGATCGTTTCCATGATCGTGGACTATGTAGCGGGAAGATTGATGAGTGGCGAAGGAGTTTCTGAAAAATTCAGAAGACTCTGCTTAGTAGCTTCCTTGATTACGAATCTTGGGATCTTAGCTTATTTCAAATATACAAATTTCCTTTTGGAAGTTTTTGCAGATCTATTCAATCAGATCTCCACCGGTGCACCTCTTAAGATAGAACATTTAAAGATCATTCTTCCTGTTGGTATTTCATTTTATACATTCCAGTCCATGAGTTATACTATCGATGTATTCCGCAGGAACTTGGAGGCTCGCAAGTCCTTCTTAGACTTTGCATTGTATGTTTCCTTCTTCCCTCAATTGGTCGCGGGACCAATCGTTCGTGCCCACACTTTTTTCAGGGATTTAGATGATACTCCTAAAGTTACGGCAGAAGATGTTCAGATCGCTTTTGCACAGATCTTAATGGGATTCACTAGAAAGATCGTATTTGCGGATAACTTAGCGAAAGTTGTAGACTTTACATTCAATAATTATAAAATTCTAAACCCTGCCGAGATCTGGGTAGGAGCAATGGCTTTCGGTTGGCAGATCTATTTCGACTTTGCGGGATATACTGATATCGCAATCGGAACTGCGAGACTTTTCGGGTATAAATTTGATCCTAACTTCAATTTTCCGATGGTTGCCAGAAATATCGCGGATCACTGGTCCCGTTGGCATATTTCCTTCTCTACTTGGATCAGAGACTATATTTATATTCCTCTAGGCGGTTCTCGAGTTGGAGTATTAAAAGGATACAGAAACCTTTTTATTACTTGGTTATTCGCGGGAATCTGGCACGGAGCAGCTTACCACTTCGTTGGGTGGGGACTTTGGCAAGGTGTCATGTTAGGTATTCATAGAGAATATTCTAAAACCAAAATTGCTGCCTGGCTGAATGAAAAAGGAGGTTTAAGCTACGATATCGGAGCTCGAATCTTTACTATGTTCTGTCTTTCCTTTGGATTCATTTTATTTCGCGCAAAAACAATGAAGGCTGCTTGGGCAATGATGAAGTCTCTCGTATTCGTAGTGCCAGGCGGAATCTATTCGGTTAAAACATTCGTAAATTACGATTATGGAATATTACTCGTGATCTGTTTCATTCTTTCTTATTATTTCTCCCGAAACCCGATAGAAACAATCGTGGAAAACAAGAAAAAGTTCGGGGTATTCGTTACAGCGAATCTATTTATCATTCTGTTCTTCGGAGCAGGAGGCCAAAACTTCCTGTATTTCGATTTCTAAGGCAAATATGAATCCGTATATCAGTTTGATCCGTCAGAGAAGTTTTTGGATACCAATTTTAGTATTGGCTTTATTCGATCTGTGCCTACAAACAGGAGTTTATAGGCCTTATCTTAAAAAGGGGTCCTTTGCGGCGAACGTTATCCGAAACACTGATTATGTTTTAGAAAAGAAAGCAGAATTCGAACCTACGATACTTCTTCTTGGGACCTCAGTCGCTCACCAAGGACTTTCTCTCAAAACTTTAAATGAAACTCTGGAACCTTATGGAGAAAAGATCCAATCCATCGCAATGGAAGGGACCGAGTTAGTAGTACAGGACTCACTTGTACGTAACCTTCTTCCTAAATTCCCTAAAGTACATACCGTTCTACATATACTCGAGATCTCTACTCCTTGGGTGGATCAAGAAGATCTACAAATCCATACTCTAGCAATGCTCGGAGAGTTGGATAGAAGAGTGGCATTTCCTCTAATTTACGAATTCAATTATAATGTGCGTTATGATGATCTTGGATTTTTAGCGTTTAAGAGTATCGCATATAGAAGAGACATCCGCGACTTCATACTAGATCCTTCCAAACGTTTAAAAGATATTAGTAGAAGGAAAAAAGAAGCTAAACTCACTCCTTGGCCTCATGAGAATACGAACCTGCCTAGTATCAGTATGTTCCCGGAAGTAAAAGATATCAAATCCTGTTTGAAGATCACTAATCCTGGAAATGGTATCGCTGCTCCTGAAGGTTCCGACCAATTCCATAAAAAAGCAATCTGGGACACCTGCGGTTTAGGGGAAAGAACTCCTGTAAAAGTAGAAAGGACCAAACAGGTAAATAACTACTTCCATAGGTTAAAAATTTTGCATAATGATATTCGCCAGGTCGGTTCAAAGAATGGGCAGAATATCAAGATCATTGGAGTGATCGCACCTTATAGTGAAATTATTAGAAATTGGAGAAGCCCCGACAGAAATCGTATCTGGGTAGAAGAGATTCAAAAGATTGATCCAACCACTGTTCTACTTGATTACCAAGCTAGCCTAGATGGGGAGAATAATGGGGATTATTATTACGATCTAATCCATTTGAATAAAGCCGGTATGGAAAAATTCTCTGCGATATTCACTGCTGACTTACCTTCCATTCTAGGATTAACTCGGAAAAAATAAAGATGATCTTTACCTCGACTTTATTTTTCGTATTCTTCCTGATCGTTTATATTCTGTACTGGTCTTGGGATAGCCGTAAGTATAGAGAATGGATCTTATTAATTGCATCCTTAGTATTTTACGCATCTTGGAATCCGCCTTTTCTTTTACATTTATTAGGGATCGTATTCTTAAATTATCTTTTTCTTAAGCCGATCGCTAGGACAAAAAGCAAAAAGTTACTTACTATCATCGTCTTGATAGACCTGATTAATTTAGGAATATTCAAATATTTCTATTTCGTATCCGACAATCTTTTCTACGTCACAAACTTATCTCTGTTCAACACGAGCACATTCTCTTTTAGGATCATCCTTCCTTTAGCGATCAGCTTTTATACATTCCAAGTAATGGCGTTCGTGATAGATGTATATCGAGGAAAAGTAGAAGAGCTTCCGAACTTCTTCCATTTCACTTTATTCTTATTATTCTTTCCTCAATTGGTCGCAGGACCTATTATGAGGGCGAAAGATTTTTTCCCAAGACTGGAACATTTAAGAATCCATAAAACTGCGATCTTTACGGGATTATTCCTGATAGGACTCGGAGCATGTAAGAAAATCCTAATTGCAGACAATTTAGGCAGTTTGATCGATCCTGTATTTTTAAGACCGAGAGAATACGGAAGCGGATCTTTACTTTTAGCAACAATAGGATTCACATGGCAGGTGTATTCAGACTTCTCCGGATACACTGATGTAGCCAAAGGTTGCGCTTTATTATTTGGATTTAATATTCCAAGAAACTTCAACGCCCCATTCTTCAGTAAGAATATACATGAACTTTGGAGAAAATGGCATATCACCTTGGGCACTTGGCTTAAAGATTATATCTATATTCCTTTGGGAGGAAGTAGAGGCTCGGAAGCCAGAACCAATATCAACCAAACAATCACATTCGCTTTGGGCGGTTTATGGCATGGTGCCAACTGGACTTTCTTAGCCTGGGGACTCTCTCATGGACTGTTCTTGTTTGTGGAAAGAACCTTCGAAAGAAAGGGGATCAAGATACTGCCAGAAGTCGGAAAGTTTTTCACGGGAATACGGATCTTTTGGACCTATTCTCTATTTACTCTTGCAGGAGTATTCTTCCGAACTATTAATATAAGTGATTCTTTTTACTTTTTCGAAAGTTGGTTCTATCATATACGCCCAGAACAAGCCAATATACTTTCTTTCAATTTAGTAATTCCTTATATTATCGGTGGAATTATTTTCCATGCGGCAGAAGCGCCTAAACATTACCCACTTTGGTTCCAAAGAAATAGGACCAAACTTTTACTTGCCTTCCTTTTGATCGGAGCCTTGATCTTTGGAAATTACGCGGGCAAGGGACAAGACTTTATTTACTTTGCATTTTAGATTATGAAAAGAATTCCTTTGTTATATCGCAAAATTCTTTGGATCCCTATCGGGATAGCCGCCCTACTTCTCGTATGGGACAGGATACTTTCTTCCGAGAAGGTCAGACCTTATACAGAAACAGGTGCAGAATATTATTTTTATAATATGAAGGATAAGGTTCTTTCTGCCATGAAGAAAGAAACCGATTCCAAAAAAGAAGACCAAAAGGTCCTCACTTTTTTCGGAACTTCTCATATGGGAGAATTCTCGCTAGTAGAGTTTGAAAAAGAAAGTCCGGGCTTGATTGTATATAATCTTTCTGGACCTTCTGCTCCTTATTCTTTCCATAATTTTACTTTGGAAAAACTACTATCTAGAAAAATCCCTTTAGATTACGCGATTTTAGAATATTATCCTGATTCCGGGACGGATTTCGCAAACAGATATCCATTACGTTATTCTTATGATTTCCCATTCTTCTTAAGATATTGGAATATATTTTCTACAAATGAATGGGATAGTTTTTTAAAAGCGAAAGTGTTCCACACTTCTGTATTTCCTCCCAGATTCAAAGAAGCATTTTCTAGGATCAATAATCCTTTGGAAGTCATGCAGCTTATGTATGTTCGTGATATTTTGATCAACGAATCGGACAAGTTTAAAGGTGGAATTCCAAATGGACTTCTGGCGAATACTCCGGAAGATAAACTAGGTTCTGAGTCAGACAGAATTTTTAATGAATCTTATAAGAACTTCAAAAGTTCCAAAGTACAGGAATACTTCCTTAGGAATTTCCTGAAAACCGCAAGAGAGAATCATATTAAAGTAGTCTTATGGACTCCTTTATTATATTCCACATTCTCCGAAAAAGTAAGATCCGCACCATTCTTCCAAGAATGGATAGATTTACGTAACAAACTCATCCAAGAATATCCGGAAACTTTGGTATTAGATATGGAAGAATATCGTTCAAGAATGAAATGCCAAAAGTTTATCGATCCTCACCATCTTAGCGGTGGATGTTATGCGGAACCGACTAGATTTTTAGTGGAATTTTTGCAGGAAAAGGGAAATCTTCCTAAAGTAAGATGAACTTCGACGAAGCCCAAAAGACGGTAGATGATTGGATCAAAACCATCGGGGTTAAATATTTTTCAGAACTTACAAACCTAGCAATCTTAATGGAAGAAGTAGGAGAATTCTCCCGCTTAGTCGCAAGAAAATACGGAGACCAATCTTTCAAAAAGGGAGAAGATCCGGAAGGTTTATCCAAGGAGCTAGGAGATATACTTTTTGTTCTGACCTGTTTGGCAAACCAAATGGGGATTTCAATGGAAGAAGCTTTTAAAGCCACCTTGGAAAAGAACACTACCAGAGACAAGGATCGTCATAAGAACAATCCCAAGTTAAAAGATCTTTAATATATTATTTTTGGCCTTGGACAGCAAGTTCAAGGGAAGAAGCTCCACTTCTACTTAACAAATCCAATACTTTTACGATATCTTCGTAGTTTGCCGTTTTATCTGCGAAAAATCTGACTTCTTTTTCTTTTACAAGCCCTTGTTTTAATTTTTCTTCCAGGCCTGCTTTTTGGACTTTTTGATCTCCTATTCTATAGGAACCGTCCGGCAAAAGTGCAAATTCCACCCTCTCACCTTTTGGATCTTCTCCTTGACCTACTTTAGGAAGTTCTAATGGAATGGACCGGATCTCTTTTCGGAAGCTGACCGCCAACATTACGAAGACTAGAAGTATAAAGACTACGTCTATAAAACTTGTCAGGTCTATTCCCTGATCTTCTTCCTTTAAAATCGACTTTCTCATTTGTATTTATCTAGGAGGGATTTTTAACCAGGACAATGCTTCTCTTTCCAGATCTAATAATCTATGTTTTAGGAATTGGAATCCGAATAAGGAAGGGATTGCCACAAACAAACCTAGAATTGTTGTTACGAGTGCAAGTTTGATCCCGCCTGCAAATGCATCTAAACTAACGGTTCCTGCTGCTTGTAAAGAAGAGAATGCTTCGGAGATCCCAAGCACGGTTCCTAAAAGTCCGAGCATTGTCGAAATTCCTGCGAGATGTTTCATCCAGGAAAGTTTGGTTTCAATGGGAAATAATACTTCTGAAAGTTTTTCCTCCCAGATCGAAGAATTGTTTTCGGTTAAGAAGGTTTGTTTTAAGGATTCTTTTCTTTTTGGAAGAATGCTCCATACATGGATAAAGGTTCCGAGATTCCAAACGGAAAGAAGGATGATCAGGCCGGAAACCCAATCCAATCCTTGTAGAAAGCCTAGGTCTTTCATCGTTTCTCCAAAATACGGGAACTTCTACTTTCTGTCACCCGAACAAAAATCCAAATCCCTCTTGCGCCCTAGAGATTCGCCAAAATCCTAAGGGAAATGGCCTCTTTTCAAATGCCTTCTTCAGATACGAAGGCGGATTTCGTTCGAGTAAATTTCAACAGGATCGCTTCCAAGTACGATCGTTTCAACGATTGTAGTAGCTTCTTCTTACATAGATCTTGGAAGAATAGACTAGTAGAAGAGATTGAAACTGAAACCAAGGGGCCAATCCGAGTTTTAGATCTATGCTGCGGGACTGGAGATATCTCCGTTCGTCTGGAACGGTCCCAGAGAGTGGAATCCTTACTGAGTCTGGACTTCTCCGAAAACATGTTAGAAGTCGCAAAGACAAGGTTAGAAAAACCGATCAACCAAGGCAGAGTAAAAATAGAATGGGGAGATGCCACCAATCTTTCTCAAATCAAAACTGAAAGCCTAGATGCGGTCAGCATTGGATTCGGTTTAAGAAATGTGAACGATCTAGATAGGGCGTTATCAGAAATTTATAGAGTCCTCAAACCTGGTGGTGTATTCGCGAATCTTGACGTAGGAAAGGTTAAAAATCCTTTTATAAAAGCATTCGCTGATTTTTATTTTTTCAGGATCGTTCCTCTTTTCGGTTATATACTCTGGGGAGGCAAAAACGAAATGTTCGATTACCTACCGGTTTCTTCTCTTTACTATCCGGGCCAAGAAGGTTTAAAATCCAAATTAGAACAAACAGGCTTTGAGAAAGTCAGATATACCAATTTCGTATTCGGGAATAGTGTTCTTCATATAGGAAAAAAACCTAATAGACCGTAGTACCAAACCTTTTCCCCCCGTCTCCTAAGGTAAAGAGATTAGAGTGGGGTTACCCTTCATGAAAAAGTTCCTAGCCTTGGCAATAATTGCCGGGTTCGTTTATAACTGTGGCCATAAGAAAAACGGCCTATTACTACCGTTTTTTTTCCTAGGTAGCCAGCACACTGCAACCGGAGGAGTTCCGGGAAACAGCGGTAGCCCCGGAGTAGTATTTGTTCCAGGAGATGGTTCCGGAAATCCAGTAACCCCTCCTGCAGATAATACAAATAATAGCGGTGGTTCCACTACTACCCCATCTGATTCTAATTCGAATCCATCAGATTCTTCTAATACATCCGGATCTTCTTCCGGAAGTGCAGGAAGTTCTAATGATTCCAATTCAGGAAATTCCGGGTCTAGTTCTTCTCCTTCCGATACTGCAAATAATAACAGTGGCTCTTCTAATGGAAGTAGCAATTCCGGATCTTCCGATTCAGGTTCAAGTTCTTCTTCTAACTCAGGAGATAATACTTCTTCCAATTCGGGATCTTCTTCTGATTCCGGAAACAATACCGCGTCCAGTGGTAATTCCAATTCTAATAATTCTTCTAGCGGTTCTTCAAGTTCCTCTGGGGATTCAACTGCATCCAACGGGTCCTCTAATAGTGGAAACTCGGGATCTTCTTCTAATAACACAAGTACTGATTCCAATTCAGGAAGTGGTTCCAATAGTGGATCTGGAGATTCTTCCGGAACTCCTACAGTGGTTGTAGTTGTGGTAGAAGATCCGAAAGGAGAACCTACTTTTAACTATAATACTACGATCAATATTCCGTTAAACCTTACCGTATTGGATAAGAAATCCAATGTGGTTTCTGGAGCTACTGTTCTAGTATATGATGAGAATAATAACATACTATTCCAAGGTGTTTCCGATTCTTCCGGTAAAGTAACTGGAACATTAACCGTTCCAACTTCCGTGGGAAATATCACTATCGATATCTCGATCGGTGGAGAATCTATTACTCAATATATCAGCTTAGATTCAGTTCTTGGTATTAACAGAACAATCCGATATGAGATCAATCTTCCAAGCACTCAAATTGTAGATACCGATGGAGACGGAGTTCCTGACGATACCGACATTTATCCGAACGATGCTACTCGTTCTACAGAGGTCTCTTACCCTGCTGAGGGAGTATTCACTGTAGCTTACGAAGATCTTTATCCTTCTGCCGGTGATGCAGATTTAAACGATTATGTAATCCAATTCAAAAATAAAGAGGATCTAAACTCAGCTGGAAAGATCGTAAGACTGAAAGGAACCTACCAACACGTAGCAAAGGGTGCCGGTTACAGACACCAATTGTTTATCAAATTACCTGTGGATGTAGGCGCTTCAGTAACTTATAAACTGACACAAGCAGATGGAAAAGTAGAAGTTGCAACGAACACTGTAAATGTAACTGCTGCGAATCTAAAATCAGGTTACCAAATCTTCGATGATTCCAACAAAACGATTCGAGGACAGAATGTTCACCCTGGTGATGTATTCAAGGCTGGATTTATTGCAACGGTAGAGATCGTATTCAACGCTCCTGTAGAAAGAGCTAAACTGGGATCCTTCCCTTACGATCTATATGCATATGTGATCAACACAAAACAAGAGATCCATTTCCCTGGATTGTATAAGAATAATAATGGAACAGATAAGTATCTGGACAGCACTGGATTCCCTTGGGCGATCTTAGTTCCGGGAGCTTGGAAGTATCCGTATGAGAAATACGATATCAGAAAAGCTTCTGAGTCCGGATATTCAGAATTCAATCTCTGGGTGTCTTCCGGTGGAAAAGAATACAAAACTTGGTACTATGATGTGACAAATGAGTCCAAGGTGTTCCCTGTTCCAACCGATAGTAACCTACTCGGTTACCTATTTCTCTCCGTGAAAAAATTTGCGATCTTCTATGCGATGGGATTAGTCATCGCAGGTGGAATTGCAGTTTATTTCTTGAGAAAAAAACAAAGTTTAGTCGTGTAGAACACAAAACCCCGCTTAACAAATATTGCGGATTGAAAGGCGTCGCTTAAAATTGTCGAGCGACGCCTTTTTTATTAAAGCGAATGGAAAACTGGATCAATTTAGGCAAACCAATCTCTGCGATTATCGCCGCCTGGTTTTATTGGGACTTTTACCGTAAGACCTACTACTCCGGACAAGGAAGTACATTCACAACATTTGCGTTCTTTTATGGAATGATCGCAACTGGGATCGCTCTTGCTTGGGAAGTAGGAGTATTCGATCTATTCGAAAATTACACAACATTCTCCAAGGCAATGCTTATAGGAGCCATTCCGGAAGAAACCTCCAAGGCAATCCTAATCTTTATATTCTTAAAACAGGTAAAAAATTCGACAAACCTTGCGGATGGATTGTATTTCGGTCTAACCTTGGGCGCTTCTTTCGGTTGTATAGAGAACGTATTTTATTCTTTCAAATTGGATTTTTGGCAAGGTTTGCTTCGATCCGGAACTTCTTTACCTTTGCATACCTTCTCAGGAGGTATATTAGGATTTTTTATTTTAAAATTCCTGCAATCTAGAAAGGGGAATCTTTCCGGATTAGATCTGATCTCTGCATTCTCCTTTTTAGTGATTTTACACGGATTTTATAATTTCTTACTGATACAGGGAGGACTGGGTACAGTTTATATCCCTCTAATACTAGGACTTTCTTTTTTAACTTTAGAATTACTCGTGGTTCAAGCAGAAGTAACTCTTCCATTCGAGTTACTACAGGCAGAAGATCTGTATGTGGATGATTATTCTATGATCCGCAAATTTTCCAGATACGATTCCTGGTTAAGGGCAGCCCAATCCAAAGAAAGTATAAAAGAAATTCCTTTATTAAGAGATCTTTCCACGATTCGATCGTTTATCTCGGTTTTACTTTTTGGGGTTCCTATCTTCTGTCTGAACTTTTATCTATTCGTTCCGGAATGGATACCGTACTATTTAGCAAATATTAGCTCATTAGAATTTATCACATTATTCATGGAATATCCCGCTTGGCTTGGATTTTTATTCCTACTTAGAGGTATGATTAACCCTTCTTTCTTCCGAGAAAGAATTTTAAAGATCCCATTATTCCTTTCTGTGAACCTAGGCCCACAAGGGGATGAAGAGCCTAGCCTTGCCTATTCACTTTCCAGAAAAGGTTTTTACTCTCCTGTGATCCGAGAGCCAGAACTAAATAAAGAAACAACAGTTTCCTTTTATATTGCGGGAAAAAATTTCGAGAAGATTCCCGTAATCCCGGTTTGGAAAAATTTTAGACCGGAAGATCCAAATCATGAAAGCGGTGCGCTGTATAGATTCCCCAAGATCCCATGGGGACTTCTAGCCTGGAGATGGTTTATCAGGGTAAAACAACAATATCGAAATACATTAGATGCGTTTTCCGGGATAAAAACTTAAAACTGCAGAAAGGACAGAAAGATAATCCGAATAATCCCGAAATACATGTTGAATTTTCTGCTCCTTCCATTTCGAAAGAAGTTCGTGATCTTCCGTAATACCTATAAAGTCGAGACCTAAGTTTCGAGCAGTCTTGGAGTCCCATATTCCGTCACCGAAACAAATTGTTTTGGAAAATTGTTTAGAATATTTCTTATTAGATTCTTCTATCGCAAACTGAACAATGGATTCCCTCTCATAAAAGGAAGAGGCAGTTGCAAGAGGAGCATCTAACGGGAGATCACAATCTTTTAATTTTAAGAATGCAGGTCCGTAAAAAGATCCGGTTGCATAAGCAAAAGGGATCCCTTCCGATCTTAGTTTTTCTAAAAAAACTCTCGCTCCTGAAATTTCCGAAATTCTGTTTTGAAATTTCTCTTTTATATTTCGGGCTAACTCTTCTTCGAATTTTTTAGAGATCTCTTCGGTCCAATCGTCTCTGAAAGAAGTATAAATCTCTTTGAATATATTCGAATCCGTATGATGTTTATATTCTTTCACTTCCGGACTTAAGCCCGGAAGTCCGAAAGAAATCAGAACTTCATGAAAAGACTTTCTGTGTAGGGTGACAGTGTCGGTTAAGGTTCCATCTATATCAAATACAACCAAGACCGACATTCTATAATTCTAACGAATCCGATTCAGACCGTCAAAATCATCTGTTCCGATATAGAACTCGGACGGCCCTGCTTGGTACCAAGAAATCCTCATCACCTTCGCTGTTAATGTTTTGGCTCCCGCAGGAACTCCTAACCCTACTTGGTTCACTGTAGTAGTCAAAGGTGTACTTCTGGATTGTAATTCCACGCCATTCTGATCGGAAAAGATCCAACGGATATAAACCGGCTTTCCAGCCTTAGGAGCTTCTTCCAAGGCGATACGTAAGCTGATATTTCCTTTATCACCCAGGTTCCAAGAAGTTCCGGAACGGAAGATATGATATCTTCCTCCGGCCTTCTCTTGGAATTTTGCCTTTGCGGAAAGTTGATAAGTTTTTCTTTCTTCGTATCTGAATTCTGGCCCTTGCAATTGAGAAGATTGCCGGATGAACGCTTTTGCCGTTAATCCTAAACCGAATAACAAACAAACCAGATTGAATGCAGGAATCATCCACCATTTAGGCAGAGTCCGGGTAGAAGGTCCGGAAGCGCTTAAAAGCCATATTAAAAGAAAACCTAATATACCTGCGCCACTTGTCCAAGGCTCATAGAAAGTAACGGGAAAGAATAGAAGAGGTAAAAACCAATAAGAAGTTCTGGTAAAAGATTCTAAACCCACCCAGACAAAGAACAAAAGGAAGAATAAGATCCCACCTTCTGAAAGTAAGAACACCCAAGAAGTTAATGCAAAGTCTTGAGTCCCATTCTGAGGATAAGCACCTCTTGGTCCGGACTCGATCCAATGCAGCGCAAACCCACCAAATCCCTGCCCAAATACTGGAGCTTCTTTGAACCAATTCCAGGCGGATAATGTCTGGACCCAGCCATCCTTCCAGAAAATTTCCAACATTTTGGAAAGTGTTTTGCCTTTCGTCCATGCGTTAGACGCATCTTCTCTGATCAATTGCCAAGGAGTGAAGGCCCAGTCCATTCCACCTACAAAATAGACTCCTACTAATACGGATATAGTCCCAAGCACAACGAATGGAATAAAAGAATATTTCCAGATCGGATTTCTGAATCCCCGTTGGTAACTAAGTCCAATCACTAAAGCAGTTTGGAAAATAATCAGAAGCCAATAACCGGAGCTTTGGTATTTCCCTGCAAGTCCAAGTGCAATAAACACAGCAATGCTTAATAGAACTCTAGAAGAGATCCTCCAGTTTCTGCTATGGATCTGGTAAAAGAAAAACCCGAATAAGATCGGCATTCCTATTCCAAAAGAAGAAGCGTCCGGAAAGAATGCAGAGACTCCGAATGTTTCCGCATTTCCCGCGGTAAATGGAAAATCAGTAGAAGGAGCAAGTCCTTGCATAGCACCCAAAATTAAATTCGCAGTGAAACCTGCAGTGATCCCCGTTCTCCAATGTTTTCCAGGAGCATCAGTATCATGAGAACTTGTTTCTTCTGCGAAGAAATATAAGAATGCGGATAACCAAGAACCTATACTATCTAAGCTCAATGCAAACGCATACTTAGAAGAAATCCCGGAAGAATATTCGGTATCCTGCAAGATCCAGGATGTCAAAGGATCCGTTCCGAAATAAGCAAGTAGTCTATCTAAAAGCAAAAATACCGCTAAGATCAGAAATGCTGTCCTAGGATTTTTAGTGAACTCAAGAGAATTCTTATAAGGACGGTTTATATAAAAATATCTTAATACAGGATCGTCATCATTTGCAGGATGCCCGTAAAACGTGGAGATATATTGTCTTAGGAAAATCCCAAAAATCGCCCCGGCAAATAGAGCGGATAAATATAAATACCCACCTTCCCCATAGAGCAATAATCCAGGAGAAAGTAACGCGAATGCTGCAGTGAACATTCTGCCTGACTTTCTATGATGAAGATTGGGAAGTAATCCAGCAAGGAATTGGATCCATACAATTCCAAGGTTCCCATCCGGATCTCTTACTACAAGTGTCCAACGCAGCAACAGGTAGGACAAGATCACTGTTAAGATCAGTGTAAGAAAGGTAGGAGTTTTAAGAGGCCTCAATCGGGCGAAAAGATTTGGCACGAATTGGAAATGCTCGCCGAAAACGAGTAGATTTCAATCCAAAAAAATAGGTCGAATGAAGCGCGGGGAATTAATCGTCCAGAGAATCTGGATCGGATGGAATTTTATAGGTCCCAGTCAATGTAGCCGAAAGTGGACCTTTTTTGCCGGAGGCCTTGTGTTTAGATACAGCCTCGGCGTATTCTACAGTGTAACGAGTCCAAGGAATTGCCTTTAGTCTGGCTAAAGGAATTTTTTTGCCAGTTCCTTCGCAAATGCCATAGGAACCGTCCTCAATTTTCTCGAGAGCCACGTCGATTTCTCGGATGGTCTCGATCTCTGACTCGGTCAAAACGGAACTCAACATCTCTTCGTTGATTTCCGAAGCGATATCTGCGATATCTCCCATTTCTTTCAGGCCGGAAGGTTTGCTATTATCTTCCCACTTCGCATACTTCTCCAATAGAGAGTTTTTTCTCTCTAAAAGAAGGTCCGATATTTCACTCAGGACCTTTTTGTCGTATGCAGCTTTTTTAGTCACCATCTGGATTTAGGATTATACCTTGGATTCCTTATGTTCGACGTGGGCACGGCAAAATTTACAGAATTTTTTCGTTACCAATTTCTCGGATTTCGCCTTTTTGTTCTTGGTTTGGAAGTAAGAATTTTTCTTACAAACTTGGCAAGAAAGCTTAATGATCTCTCTCATGACGGATGATACTCTTAGCTAAGATTGGTCTGAACAGGAATTTGCCGAGTTTAGACCAAAATAATGGCCGCTCAGTTTACACTATTCGGACTGATTATGCTATAAAAAAAAAGAACAGCCAAAAATCAAGGAAGATCGGCCGAAATTAGCGATTTTTCCCTTTCTTCCTGGGGAATGGACCTTCTCCAGATCCCCGCCAGAACACTTCCAATCAAAGAATGCACAAAACTGGAAATTGCAGCAGGAATCGCCACTAAAGGGTCTGAAAAATTATTCCGAGAGAGAACCGCTCCTAATCCGCTGTTTTGCATCCCCACTTCTATGGAAACTGTACGAGCTACTACAAAAGATTTGGTCCCAAAATATGCTGCCCAATACCCGAAAAAATATCCGGAGATATGGAGCAAAAATACGGAAGAAATTAAATGAAGTCCGGAACTGATCACTGCTTCTTTTCCGGAACCTATGATCGAGGCAACAATCAATGTAATCAGTATAACTGCGATCAATGGAGAAACGATCTTCACCTTCTCCGCAAATCTAGGAGTATAACGATTTAATAAAATTCCTAGGATCACAGGAAGAATGACTACTTGAACCGTATCAAAAAAAAGACCGGAAGCATTTGCACCCACGCTATTCCCCACTAAAAATAAAGTGAGAAGTGGGGTCATGATCACAGATAGAACAGTGGAGATCGCAGTCATTGTAACTGACAGCGCCAGATCACCTCTTGCTAAAAAAGAAACCACATTAGAAGCAACTCCTCCGGGGCAACAGGAAACTACTATAATGCCGACCGCTAAAGGAGCAGGAAGTTGGAAGAAGTTTCCCAAAAACCAGCCAGTTAATGGCATTATCGTATATTGACCGATCACACCGATTAAGATCGGCTTAGGCGCTTTAAATACTCTTGTAAAATCTTCCGTTCTTAGGCTGATCCCCATTCCGAGCATTGTCAGTCCTAAACTATAAGTGATCCAAGGTCCCTTAAATCCGTGAAGAACTGATGGAAAAAACCAACTGAATGTCACACCACAGATGACCCATAGTGGAAATAATAAAGCTGCCTTTTCAAAAAGAGGAGCCAAGTTCTTATCTCGAGACTAGATCCACTACCCTGTCCAATTGTTCCTTGGCCAGATAAATATGGGGAGAAAAACGAACCCTTCCTAAACGAAGTGCACACATGACTCCATTCTTTTTGAGATTGGAAACTACATTCTCCATGGAGAGTCCTTCTTTTTCTGCGACCACGATCCCGGTTTTAAAATCTGGGAAATGATCAGATGCAAGTTTCCAACCTGCATCCCTCAGTTTATCAGAAAGATAATCTGCGAGTTCATAGATCCTTTCCATAGAATTATGGAAACCTATTTTATGAAGCATTTCTAATGTGGATTGGAAATACACCCAATCTATAAAATTCACTGTAGAAATTTCGTAACGATCCGTGCCTTTTAACTCTTCTCTATAAGGTAAATAGACTTCGTCGTTTACTACGGAGCCTGTGCCCTTGAACGGGAAATTCAGGCCTTCTAACTTTTCTTTAGCAATATATAGAACTCCAAGCCCTAAAGGCCCGAGTAACCATTTCCAAGCCGGGAAAGCCATATAAGAAATTCCCATTTCTCTAGGTTTTACAGGAAGAAGTCCCACTCCTTGGGCACCATCCAGTACAAACTCAATCCCTTTTTCGGCCAAAAAACTTCCGATCTCTTCTAATGGGAAAGGCATTCCTGTGCACCAATGTACAGCAGAAAGACTCACTACTTTTACATCAGGCGTAATAGAAGATTTTAAGTTTTCTAGAAATCCTTCCGGAGTTTCTGCCATTGGAACAAAAGAAATAGACACTCCTTTTTCTTTCCAATGCTCCCAAGGATAAATATTAGAAGGATATTCGTTTTCCAAAAGAAGGATTCGATCTCCCGCTTTGAGTTTGAGACCAAGAGAGATGAATCCGATCCCTTCGTTTGTATGATGGATTAAAGAAAGTTCTTCAGCTTCTACCCCTAATAATTCCGCAAGAATGGTGCGGATCGCTTTTTTAACGGTTGGATATTTACGTACTTCTGTGCTACCACCTCTGGCAGCGTAACCTTGCAGGTATTCATTGACCGCGTGTAAGGTGTCCGTGTTTGCAGGAGTGGTCCCGCAATTGTTTAACCAGATCATTTCCCGGTTTACCGGGTACAAATGTTGTAGTTTGGTCCAGTCCGGACTAGGATTCGTTTTCATCTCGAGGCCAGATTGGATCTATCCTTAGGAGGGAAAACTTCTTTTTTAAGAACTTCTTTCAAAAGGTTTAAACTCTTAGGCCTGCAAAGCAAAACCGGGAATCGTATGTTTCCCGGTTTTCTAGTTCTTACTTTTTCTTTTTGGCTGCCTTTTTCTTAGGAGCTGCTTTTTTGGGGGCAGGTTTTTTCTTAGCTGCTACTTTTGCTTTTTTAGGTGCAGCCTTCTTCACTACTTTTTTAGCCGCGGCTTTTTTGACAGGTTTAGAAGGTTTTAATCCTTTAGAACTTTTACTGCTCGGTTTAGAATTTCCTACTGCCTTTGCTACTTCTTCAGCTTGTTCGTCCCAGAAGTATGCGCCTCCTGCAGAACGAGTCTGATCGAATGTATTTAATTCAGCTTCGAGCAAAGACTGGTAATTATGGCTATAATCCATGAGCTTAGAAAACAATAGTTTAATATTCGAATCTTCGAATTTAGTGGTAAGCTTTTCGTAGAATGCTACTGAATTCTCTGCTTCTCTGATTGCGAGCTCCAATGCCTCGTGAGCGTCCTTAGAACCGGAACCGGTGATAGTTCGTTCCACCTTATTCATGATCTTCTGGATGGTGGTTTGGTGGAATTTATGGATGGCGGCCAATTGTTTTAAGTTAGGAAGTTCAGCTCCTTCTGCCACTCTGTAAATCTCTTGGATGAATTTAATATGTTCATCCACTTCCTCAGCGAGTTTTTCGAATAATTCCCTAGTTCTTCCCGGAGGAAGTTTTTCGTACGTATCCATGTAAAATTCGAAGTAGTCCTTCTCATGCTGGATCGCAGCTGCAACAGCTTCCAAAAATGTAGTTTCTTTTAAAGGTTTAATACTCATTCTGCATACTCCGGTCGCGACAATTCTAGAGGATTTTCAAGTTGGTTCAATAATATTTTTTCTATTTTATTCCTCTTCCTCTTGAGAAAGATAGATTAAAAATTGAGCTAAATAGTACGTCGACATCACCCAAACTCCATGGAACGGAAGTTTATTCGGAGTGAATTGTCCGAGTGCGATGGTAGAATCGGAAATGATAAAACTGATCGCTCCTAAAATTCCAAGCCATCTGTCTCTGGAAGAAACTTCTCTAGCTGCGGATCTCCAACCCATCACACAAATTGCGGAAACGTAAACCGCGACTGGAATGGTCAACGCAGGAGCAATCCCGGGAAGAAGCCAATAAAAATAAGAAGCACCAAAAATAACGTAAGGGATTAATCTTAAGAAATGTACTGGATTTCCCCAAGAAAAGCTAACGGAATACGCTACCTGAGCAATTAAGAAACTGCCCAAACCGAAAACAAAATATTTGTCCGGGAAAGCTAGGATTGTATCTCCCCCGAGTGAAAATACGAGACCAATCCCGAGCCAAATTCCTGCACGGGTTTTCCATCTTCCCTCGCCCACACTTAACGCGATTAAATATAGAATTGGAATAATTTTGGAAATCAAACGAACTAGAAATATGTCCGAGCCTAAAAATAGAACTCCCAAATGAACAAGGGCCAGAATCGGGAATATAATATAAATCATTAAGAGCTCCTAATCTCTAAACACCCGGTGATTTGGGATTGTCTTCCAGACCAAACCGAGGAACCTGTCTTTCAAAGGCCCAAATAGGGCCTCGGAAGCTGCGATGATCTCGTTTAGCCAAAAAGATTCTACACTTTTTCTTATTTTTTCCGTTGTAGTAGGCCTTTTGATTTATTTGGACCTATTCGTAATGAATAAAAGAGCCCATAAACTCTCTCTCAGAGAGTCGGGATACTGGACTTTGTTCTGGGTAACTCTTGCTTTCAGTTTTTCTCTTTTAGTTTATATCTTTCACGAAGATCCGACTAACCCAGGTCTCGCAAAACAAAAGACCCTGGAATTTTTAGCGGGATACCTTCTGGAATATTCTCTTTCCGTGGATAACCTTTTTGTGTTCATCATGATCTTTGCAAAGTTCAGGATACAGTCCCAGTACCAACCCATGATCTTAAAATGGGGGATCATAGGCGCATTGATCTTTAGAGCAGCGATGATCTTCTCTGGCGCAGAACTAGTCTCCAGATTTGAATGGATACTTTATATCTTCGGATTCTTACTACTCTACTCCGCTTGGAAAATGTTCTTCCACGATGAAGAAGAGGACTTCGATCCGGAGGAAATGAAACTTCTGAAGTACGCTCGTAAAATTCTTCCAATGTCCAAAACATTCCATCCGGAAAAGTTTTTGGTAAAAGAACATGGAAAGACTCTTTTTACTTCTACATTCTTAATCCTGATCGTTGTGGAATTTAGCGATATTCTTTTCGCGATCGATTCTATTCCTGCGATATTCTCCATTACACAAGATAGTTTTATTATCTATACTTCTAACGTATTCGCGATCCTAGGACTCAGATCTTTATTCTTCCTTTTGGGAGGAGTAATGGAACTGTTTGTACACCTAAAAAAAGGTGTTTCACTTCTACTTGCTTTCGTAGGAGTAAAACTTCTTCTTCCTGCATTTTCCGGATATGTTTTTGGAAGAGTGATCCATGTTTCTATCGAGATCTCCTTGGTGGTGATTGTAGGAACTCTAACACTTTCCATACTCGCTTCTATTCCTCATTATCTTAAAACGAAAAAAGAAGGAGCCTGACGGCAAATCGAATGGCATCAGAAAAACTTTTCTCCGAATTTCCACCGGTTTCTACCGAAGAATGGACGAACCTGATCCAGAAGGATTTAAAGGGCGCGGACTTCGAAAAAAAACTGGTCTGGGAAACCCAAGAAGGATTTAAGATCCAGCCGTTTTATAGAAAAGAAAATCTAAAAGGAAAGGAATGGCTCCTTTCCAATCTTCCCGGAAAATTTCCTTATCTTAGATCTACCCGCAAACTTACAAACGATTGGAGTATCAGACAGGACATCGATACTCCTGATCTAAAAACCGCAAAAGAATTAGCAGTAGAAGCAATCTCCAATGGAGTTTCTGCTCTGGGACTCGTGCTCGCAGATGTCGGTTCAGGCAGAAAAGGGATCCAAATCAAAAATGAAAAGGATCTTGCTTTCTTATTGGAAGGCTTACCTCTTAACGAGATCACTCTTCATTTTGTAGCAGAAGAGAAATCTCCTGAACTTTATTCCTGGCTTCCTAAAAACCAAACTCTTGTGGGGGGACTCGGTTACGATCCTTACAGAATTCTTGCAAGACAAGGTCATTCGGGCGGTCACGGCCCGGAAACTTTAAAACCGATCTTAACCGAACTTGCAAGTAAATGGAAAAATTTCAGAGCACTGACAGTTCATTCTTCTACATTTAGAGATAGCGGCTCTACAATTGTCCAAGAGCTCGCTTATACTTTGGCGCTCGGTTCCGAATACTTGTATCGTTTAGGAGAATTAGGTGTTTCTCCAGAAGTAGTTAACTCTCAGACAATCTTCCAATTTACGATCGGTCCTGATTATTTCTTAGAGATAGCAAAGTTCAGAGCAGCAAGAACCTTATGGGCGGAGATATTTTCTTCTTATTCTTCCGATAAGGGAGAGGCTTCTCTTCCGTTTATAGAAGCGGAAACTGCAAGGTATAATTATGGGATCTACGATCTTCATAATAATATTTTAAGAGGAACCACTGAGGCAATTTCTGCTGCGATCGGCGGCGCCGAGGTAATCAATGTTCTCCCATTCGATCATCTATTACAACCTGCGGATTCTTTCTCTCTTAGGATCGCAAGAAACGTTCAGCTGCTTCTAAAACATGAATCTTATTTAGATAAGGTTGCTGATCCTTCTTCGGGTTCCTATTATATAGAAACGATTACCGATCAGATCACTGAGCAAGCTTGGAAATTGTTTACTGAAGTGGAGAAGGATGGAGGATTCTTAGAATGCCTAAAATCCGGTAAGATCCAATCTTCAATTTTGGAATCCAGAAAGAAGAAGGAAGAAAACTACTCTACTCGTAAAGAGATCTTCCTTGGAACCAATCAATATCCGAATTCTAAAGATAAGATCCAAAACAAAGATCTAAATAAAAATATCAAGTCTCCTTCTCTCTCTTCTACTCCTAACGAACTCAAAGTGACTGCACTTCCTGAGTTTTTTGCGGGAGATGCAATCGAAGAGATCCGTATGAAAACGGAAAACTACGAAACCAAAAACAAAACTTCCGTTAAAGTACTCCTTCTTCCTTTAGGAGACTTAAAAATGAAAAAGGCAAGAGCGATCTTCTCTTTAAACTTCTTAGGATGTGCTGGATTTAACGTAATCGACCCGGGAAGTTATGAAACTTCCGAAGAAGCGATTGCAGGTATCCAGAAAGAAAATCCTCAGATGATAGTCTTCTGTAGTTCCGACGAAGAAGTAACATCTTATGTAAAGGATATTCTTCCTAAATTAAAATCCAAACCGCTTGCTTATGTAGCCGGTTATCCAAAAGAAATTCTTCCCGAACTGGAATCCGCAGGTGTGAACGGATTCCTTCATGTTCGATCCAATCTATTAGAAACACTTTCCGATCTTCAAAAAAGGCTGGGAATCCAATGAAAAGACCTACATTCTCCCCTAACAGAACTCCAGCAACAGGAGATACTAAATTCGAATCCTGGTCCAAAGAGGCCTTGGACGAATTAGGACTTTCTAAATTAGAAGAAACGATTTGGAATACTCCTGAAAAAGTCCCTGTTAAGCCGGTATACGTTCCTAAAGACGTAGAATCTTTGGAACACTTAGATTATGCCGCAGGAATTCCTCCTTTTTTAAGAGGACCCTACTCTACAATGTATGTCCAACAACCTTGGACAATCCGTCAGTACGCAGGATTTTCCACCGCTGAAGAATCCAACGCATTCTATCGCAGAAACTTAGCAGCAGGACAAAAAGGTCTTTCTGTTGCATTCGACTTAGCGACTCACAGAGGATACGACTCAGATCATGAAAGAGTTTTAGGTGACGTAGGAAAAGCTGGAGTTGCGATCGATTCGGTTCTGGACATGAAGATACTCTTCGATCAGATCCCTTTAGATCAGATGTCAGTTTCCATGACAATGAATGGAGCTGTAATTCCAACACTCGCTTTTTATATCGTAGCTGCGGAAGAACAGGGAGTAAAACCGGAACAACTTTCAGGCACTATCCAAAATGATATCTTAAAAGAGTTCATGGTACGAAATACCTATATTTATCCTCCTGAACCTTCCATGAGGATTATTGCGGATATTTTTAAATATACCACTGACTTCATGCCTAAGTTCAACTCCATCTCCATCTCAGGCTACCATATGCAGGAAGCAGGAGCAACTGCGGATATAGAACTCGCTTATACTTTGGCGGATGGGTTGGAATATCTACGCACAGGTATCAAGGCTGGAATGGATGTGGATAGTTTTGCTCCTCGTCTTTCCTTCTTCTGGGCAATCGGTATGAACCATTTTATGGAAATTGCTAAGATGAGAGCGGGAAGACTTCTCTGGGCAAAACTTGTAAAAACTTTTAATCCTAAAAATAGCAAGTCTCTCGCACTTAGAACTCATTGCCAAACTTCCGGTTGGAGTTTAACAGAACAGGATCCATTCAATAACGTAGGAAGAACTTGTATTGAGGCTCTCGCTGCTGCGCTCGGTCACACTCAGTCTTTGCATACAAACGCGCTCGACGAAGCGATCGCACTTCCTACCGACTTCTCCGCAAGGATCGCAAGAAACACTCAGATCTATTTACAAGAAGAAACGAATATCCACAGAGTTGTGGATCCTTGGGGTGGTTCCTTCTATATCGAATCTTTAACTTCTCAACTCGCAGAAAGAGCTTGGGAGCTTATCCAAGAAGTGGAAAAACTAGGCGGTATTGCAAAAGCTATCGAGACCGGAATTCCTAAAATGAGGATAGAAGAAGCCGCTGCACGTAAGCAGGCAAGGATCGACTCCGGTAGAGATGTAATTGTGGGTATTAATCGTTATCGCCCTTCTAAAGAAAATCCTTTGGATATTCTGGATATCGATAATACTGCGGTGAGAGAATCTCAGATCCGTAAACTAAATGAACTCAAAAAAAACCGAGACAATGCCGCAGTGAGTGCAGCATTAGAAGCAATTACTGAATGTGCTAAAACAGGGAATGGAAACCTGCTTGCACTTGCTGTAGATGCAGCTAGAAAAAGGGCAACTCTTGGCGAGATCTCTTTCGCTATGGAGAAAATTTTCGGCAGATATAAATCCGTCACTCATATGATCAAAGGAGTGTACTCGGAGGAAATCATGGATGATCCGGATTTCAAAAAGGCAAAAGAACTCTCCGCAAAATTCGCAAAGTTAGAAGGAAGACAGCCTAGGATCATGGTCGCTAAGATGGGACAGGATGGACATGATAGAGGTGCAAAAGTAATCTCAACAAGCTTTGCAGATATGGGATTCGACGTCGATATAGGCCCTCTATTCCAAACTCCTGGAGAAGCAGCAAAACAAGCCATCGAGAACGACGTGCATGTCCTAGGAGTTTCAAGCCTCGCAGCAGGTCATAAAACCTTAGTTCCTCAGGTGATCCAAGAACTCAAAAAACTAGGAAGAGAAGATATCCTAGTCATCGCAGGTGGAGTAATTCCTCAGCAAGATTATGATTTCTTGTATAAGTCTGGAGTGAACGGCATTTTCGGACCTGGAACTAAGATCTCCAAAGCAGGCGCAGAAATCCTAGAACTTCTGATCAAGAGTGTAGAAGGTTAAGCTTACTATGCCCGAGACCGAGGGAAAAGAAGAAGCCCAAATCCGAGGCTCTATCAAAAAGAAGAGCCTTCCGGATGCCGAAACTTTTTCCCAAGGAATTCTATCTGGAAATATAGTTCTATTAAGTAGAGCAATCACTTTAGTAGAGAGCACCCTACCTTCTCACCAAGAATTGGCGGAAGCTATATTAGAAAAATGTTTACCTCATTCCGGCAAAAGTATCCGAGTCGGTATCACTGGTATTCCAGGTGTAGGTAAAAGTACATTTATCGAATCCTTCGGAAATCATCTGATCGAACAAGGTAGAAAGATCGCAGTACTTGCAGTAGATCCTACATCACAATTATCTAAAGGATCCATTTTGGGGGACAAAACCAGAATGGAAATTCTTTCCCGTAAAAAAGAAGCATTCATCCGTCCTTCTCCCTCCGGAGATTCTTTAGGTGGGGTCGCACGTAAAACTAGGGAGACAATCTTCTTATGCGAGGCCGCAGGTTTTGATACCATACTTGTGGAGACCGTTGGCGTTGGACAATCGGAGACGGCGGTCAATTCCATGGTGGATATATTCCTTCTTCTTTTAATAGCTGGAGCAGGAGACGAATTGCAAGGGATCAAACGTGGGATCATGGAAATGGCGGACCTGATCGCAATTACCAAAGCGGACGGAGAAAATACTGCTAGAGCGAATCGTGCAAAAGCAGAAACAATTTCCGCAGTTCACTTTCTTCCTGCTCATGAATCAGGTATCAAAACAGAAGTTAGAACGTGCTCGGCGGTTACTGGAGAAGGGATTTCCGAGATCTGGACTGAAATTTTAAACTTCATACAAGCTATCAAAGACAAAGGTTACCTAGATAAAAAAAGAAAAGAACAGGCCAAACACTGGTTACATGAATCTGTTCAATCTATGTTGTTAGATGATTTCTTTTCTAAGTTAGGAAATGATTTCCATAAAGCAGAAGAACTTGTAACCGAAGGACTGGCAGGCTCTTATCAAACTGCTCGTAAGCTTGTGAAATATTATAAGAACGAAGATAATAACCTGGACCAATAGGTCCAGGTTATTGAAGCCCGAGACTAACTACTTATCGATAACCTAGGTTTTGGGACGGACTATAATCAAATTTAAATATCCAGCGAAACCAAACAATCACGGTTTTGTAATATAATCCCCCTCCTAAACGATGTTTGTCCCGACCACATCACTATGATTCTGGTTCCGGATGGAATTTTTTTTCTTGGAAAATATGTCTTTTGGGAGATTGATGGTGGATACAAAAGATTGAACCTCAATCGCGAAACGCCTCCGCTCTAACAAGAAATTGATCTAGACCTGAGTCGGTTATTGGAAAAGGAAAAAACATGAAACCTCGTATTTCTGGACTAGTCTTATCGATTCTGTTAGCGATATCTACCATCTCTTGCGCAACTTCTAGCGCAGGACTTGCAACTAGCACTGTTCCTGTAGCGGATAAAAAGTATAAGGTGGTTTCTCCTGTAGAAGGTACAAAATACTGGTTCACATTCGATATCGCAATTATTGGAATTCCTTTAAGCGAACCTCCTATTGATCAATTATTAGATGAATTGAAGAAGGAAAAAGAAGCGGATGCTCTAATCAATGTCCGCTATTGGACAGATAAATCCATCTTTGTATTCTTAACTGTAAACCGTCTTCATATCTCTGCAGAAGCGATCAAATTCGAAGACGAGACCTTAGATCCCAAAAAGAAAGGCCGTTAATTCTAAAACGATATGATTCTTCTCAGATCTATCATTCTGTCTTGTTTTACAATTTTTACTATATACTCATGCTCAGGTACGTTCGACAGATCCGATGTAGGAGGCAGGGTGATTAGTACGCAACTCATTGATTCTGCTACAATCATTCGTTCCAAAGATTATATGGAGTTAGGAGTTTCGAGCGGAGAAAGTTCCGTTTTCTTTTTGTTCGGACTTATTCCTGTCACCAATCCATTAAATATGGATTATGCACTTAGTGAAGCAGTTCAAAAGATCCCGGGAGGGAAAAGTTTGATCAAGGTAAAATACTGGCAAGAGACTCACCTATTCTTTCCAGTCGGTACGATAAGTGTTTTGAAAGTTAAGGGTACAGTGATCGGCTCTCCTTCTACAACTCCGAATGAGGCGGGTAAAAGATGAAAACCCGATTATTTGTATTCTGCTTCTTTTATATTTTACTAGTTGATTGTGTTCGTGAAGATACTGTTCCGCAAGGAGATGCAAACAGCCAGATCTATGCTGCAGCAGAATATCTTTCTAAAAAATGTGGAGATCCCATCCCGGCAAATTTCCCAGCTGCAATTGGAGATGTGCAGAGAAGGAACCTAGATCTTTGTAGTATCGCTATCACTAAAGCGGACTGCCCTTTCATATCCTATCCGGCAGTTTGTCTTTGGATCTATTATGATAAACCCGCGGGAGAGATCCCTTGGTATTTGAATTTTAAAGATGTATTTGTGGATCCTAAATTGCCATGAAGTTAAAAAAAGTTCTGATCAAAATCGCTTTTCTTGCGGCAATCGCTCCATTGGATCTGTTTGCAGAAGTAACCTTTAAAGCCAGGTTATTCTCCAGACAAAAAAACCAAGGGGAATCCAAGACTCAGGTTCTACTTTTTGAAACCAAAAAGATCTATAAAACAGATGCAGAAGGTTATTTCGACGCCGTAGTACCTTCTCCTGGTATTTATACTTTCCGTATCTTAAGAGTAGAAGATATGCAGGATATTAAAGGTAACGTCGAAGCCTCAGGCCAAACAGTTACTCTTTATACGGATTCAGGTTCTGACTCTTCCGTAGCATCTCCTAAGACAAAAGAGCCCAAGGGTACAATCACAGTTTCCGCAGAAAGAGATAAACCTATTCTTTCCAGGACAACGATCAAATACGAAGAGATCAAAAGAATGCCTGGAACTTTCGGGGAGCCGTTACGCGCACTCGAAACGATTCCAGGCGTGGTTCCTTCTGCAGCATTTGGTGGTGGAGCAAACAATTATGTGATCCGGGGTTCCGATCCGAACTCAAACTTATATTTAGTGGATGATCTTCCTATCCTCTATCCATTCCACTTTGATGGATTGAGCGCTGTGGTAAACGCAAACCTCATCAAATCGATCGACGTGTATACTGGTGTATTCCCTTCGAATTTTAATAACGCATTGGGCGGGGTCATTCATATTGATACAGTGGACAAGGTAGACAAGTCTCAGAAAAACCTGATCATCTCCGCTTGGTCCAGTAGTGTCAGTTATATGAGCCCTACTTTCGGTGGAAAAGGTTATCTGATCGCTTCCGCTCGTGTAGGATACTTGGATAGATTTGTACAAGGTTTAACTTCTGCATTAGGCGCTGACTTTCCGGAAGGTTTAAGACTTCCGAGGTTCGTGGACTCTCAGGTAAAGTTTGTTCATAATTTTAATGAACATCACCAGTTCTCTTTTCATTCTTTTTATTCTAAAGATGATTTCGCAGCGAATCTTCCTGCTAAATACCAGAACGACCCTGCCAATGATGCGACTGCTGCATTTGCAGGTGCAAGTATTTCCTCGGGACAAGGATTTAGAACACAAGCGTTACGTTATACTTGGAAGCCAATCAATACATTCTCGAATCGAGTAACACTTATCAGTTATGATCCGTTCACGGACTTTAACGTTTCATTCGGTTCTATTCAAGGAAAGAATAGAGCAAGCGGTGCGTATAACGGCGTGCGTCAGGATGCTTTCTGGGATCCGAATAAATATTTTAGCGCTGAGTTCGGAACAGAATACAGATTATTAAATTATTATTCTACCGGTTCCAGTATCATACAATCAGATCCGAATAATTTAAGTCCGAATCCTTATGATACTCAAAGCCCTGACTTCACTACTATCCCCACGGATATCAAAGCGAAAGGATCATATTATAACGGTTATCTAACTACTAAGATTAAACTCGGCGGTCTACAGATCGAACCGGGAATGAGATACGATTATATTCCTTACGTGAACAATAGCGCATTCGGTCCGAGAGCCCAGGCTTCCTATAAGTTCGGACAAGGAACTACCATCTTCGGAGGTGGGGGAAATTTCTTCCGCTTCCCTCTGGATACTAGATTCAATAAGGATAGTGGGAACCCGCATTTAGATTTCGAAAAAGTATTCAAATACGGTGGTGGTATCGAACAACTTCTGGCAGGAGATTATCAGATCAAAGGGGAGATCTTTAAACAAGAATACTCCGACTTGATTGTAGACGATCCTTATATCACTGACCCGATCGGGACAAATCCGGACCCATATGGTAGGATCGCTCAACCTTATATCGCAAACAAGAAACTGAATTATTCGAATAGCGGAACCGGTTGGTCTAGAGGTTACGAATTAGTACTTCGTAAGAACTCCCGCCCAGGAACCAGGAACTGGTTTGGTTGGATTACCTACACTTGGTCCCAAACATTCAGAAATAATAATATATTCACTCCTGATCCGGGCTCGGCTCCTTTAAGTGCGCAGGAAACCCAGATCGCAGCGGAGTTTTATAAGAATTCTAAAGAGACATTATACGACTACGACAGGACCCACGTGATCAATATGGTCTTCGGTTGGAGATGGAGCCAAGAGTGGCAGTTCGGTGCCAGATGGTCCTACTTGACCAGCAGGCCATTTACACCTATTGTAGGGGATGACGGGGGAAGGTTTAGTAACCCGGCAAACGGCCAAACCTATTGGGTGCCTCAATATGCCAATAACCCTGCCCTCGGAGAATATATCAATAGTCGTAGGTTAAAGCCTTATCATCGACTTGACATTCGTTTCGATAGATTTTTCAATTATGAATGGGGGTATGTAAATACCTTCCTGGAGATAGTAAACGTATACCTAAGGGAGAACGTAGGTGGAGAGGATTTCGATAATACGAAACCTTATTCCAAAACGAACCCAAGTCCTAGCCCGACATTCGGAACAATTCCTTTGCCAGGTGGTGTGATCATTCCGTTCTTCAACGTGGGTATCGAGGTTAAGTTCTAATGAACATCCGGAGTATTAGAAAAGGAACTACACACTGGCTCGGATTATTCTCAGCCCTAGTTATATTCTCATACTGTTCCCAATATTCTCCGGAAGCTTCGAACGAAAGTACGCTTGTCTTACAATCTCTCTTAAATTATTCCGCAAATCCATCCGCAGCTTGTAAGTCTTCCATGCAAGAAGCAGAAGATTGTTTAAAAACTTCCTTCGATCTAAGCGGAACGGAAGAAGCTGAAATTTCCGGATTATTCTCCGGAGGAACTGCAAAGAGTTACGAATCTTATTGCGGCCAATTATTGGCGCAAGAACAGATGTCTAGTTTAGATTCGAAAACCCAAGAATGTATCTTCAATTGTAATGAGGCATATTGGTCCAGGGTCGGATCTGAAAACGATTGTAGTGGAGAAGGTTCCGAAATCCTAATTTCTAATTCCGGAATAGAAACCCTCAATTGTGTCAGAAATTGCAAAGAACTTTATTCGTCAGAACCAGAACTTTAAGTCCGAAATTTCGGAACAAAAACAGAATGACTGGGATCGTATCAGACAAAAAAACAGAAATTAAGAAGGAACTAATAAAATGAGTTTTGAAAATGCTATTGGGTACATGGAAACGGCGATCTTCGTGATCATGGCGATCGCAAGTGTTCTTGCAGTAGCCGTTGTAGTAGAAAGAGCGATCATATTCGTTAAAAATACGAAAGACTCCGCCTTCGTATTACCTGAAATCATCCAAACCGCAAGAAAGGGAGATCTTTCCGGAGCTCCTAAATTTTCAGAAAATTATCCGGAGAATGTTTACGCAAGATTCGCTGACTTCTCCTCCGAACATTCCAAAGGTGGAAAAGAAAGCCTGGGTGAATTGATGGAAGGAAAGATGATCGGAGAAAGAGTCGGTTTCGAAACTAGACTTTCTATTTTAAACACTTTGGGAAACAACGCTCCATTTATCGGACTGTTAGGAACAGTATTCGGAGTCATCAGTGCATTCTATAAATTAGGAACTTTGGGGAATGCAGCTGGAGAAGTAGTAATGAGAACTATTTCACAAGCACTACTTGCAACTGCGGTAGGTCTTGCTGTCGCGATTCCAGTGGTTATGGCAAATAACTACTTCACCAGAAAATTGAAAATCATCCAATCCAATCTGGAAATTCTTTCCAAAGAATTTTTAGCAAGCCTGTCTCGGAAAGGTTAAACCGAGGATTTCTAGAAAGGAGAATTTATGGCAGGTCAAAGTTCTTCCGGCGACGGAGAAGAAATCGGCAGTATCAATATTACTCCGATGGTGGACGTTATTTTAGTTCTTTTAGTAATCTTCATGGTTACCGCGAACTTCTTAAAAAAAGAATCCATCAATATCAATCTTCCTAAAGCGGATGCGGTGGATGCGAATCTAGCCAAAACCGTTCAGGTAGCATTATCTAAAGATGGAAAAATTTTCTTAGAAGGAAATGAAACAGATTTCCCGAGACTCGAAGCTCAATTGCAGAGAGAGACTAAGATCCGTCCAAATATGAGGATCACGTTATCCGCTGATTCTTCCCTTCCATACGGAAAAATAGCAGAAACTATGGGAAAGATCAAAAAAGCGGGCGTGCACCAAATCGCATTATCCGTTAAAAGGTGATCCGGAGAAATGAATCCTACTCTGGAAAAAGTAAAAACTGATGTAATCCAAAAACTCAAAGAACTTTCTCTTTGGGAGATTTGTGTTTATGGTTCTCTTGCTTTTCACCTATTTCTGTTTTTAACCTACTACTACATCACTCATAAAGAAAAGGAATTCGTAGATTCCGAACAATTGGAGATGAACGTAGAAGTAGATATCCAAGATATTCCTCCAGAATTACTCGGTGGAGAAACTTCTCCTACTCATAAAGATCCAAACGAATGGGTAGAAGGTGCCAACGAAGAAGGAAAAGATCCAGACCCGAACGAGATCAAAGAGAATGAGATCAGCGGAGAAGGTACTGATAAAGACGGATTCTTATTCGCTTTTTATGGAGACAAGGCCCCTACTCCGATCATCGATTTTTCATTGAGAGATTATTTTCCAGAGAATGCTCGCGCACAAGGTATTTCCGATGCGATGATCTACTTGGAAGTGCAGGTAGATGAAAAAGGAAATCTGATCAATGCGAAGGTAATCAAATCTTCTATTCGCGGATACGGTTTCGAAGAAGCCGCAGTTAAAGTAATCCGATTAGCTCGTTGGAGCCCCGGTTATGCGAAAGGAAGACCTACTCGTATGAACCATAGAGTGCCTGTCCATTTCGAACTGGACGATAACTAATCTCGACGTTTCAAACCGCCTAAATATTTCCATATTTTACACAATGGAAATATTTTTCTGAATAAGATTCCTTATATATTCAAGGCTATATTCTAAGAATATAGCTGCGGATTTCCGCTTAGTTTTCGTCCATTGTAACTAGAGATGGAATCCGGGGCTTGGAAATTTTTTATGACCGGCGTAATTGCCAGTTTGATCATCGTATTCTTCTTTTCTCATTCCAATACTGGAATGATCCAAGCCGAGAAGGATGTCCCGGAAGAAACCTTAATTCTCGCGGATAAACAAGAGAGCGTTTCAATCCAATCTATATTCTTTGGAAAACAAAACTTCTTATATTTCGGATCTTTAGACTCTTCTAAAAACGATCTGGATCAAGTGGAGAAATTCGTCCAGTGGTTTGATAAATCCGCGCCGGGTGATTCCCAATTTGTATTTATCAGTTTAACTCCAGAAAAAGACGAGCAGAAAGATCTACAAGATAGATTCGGCAGACTAAGTGAGAAGATACTTTTACTAAAACCTGCAAGCTCAAGTGCAGCATTGGAGTTAGCCAGATCATTCGGGATCCAAGCTTATATCCAACCTGACAGCGGAGATATGAAATATAAGACCGCACTAATCTGGGTGGACGATTCTCCCAAGATCAGAGGTATCTTTCCTAAAATTCCGGAAAAACCGGATTCAATAGATCTGCCTTCTCTACTCGTCCGAGCAAAAGAAGTTCCCTAAAATCCTTTAAAATACCATCTCTAGTAAAGTATTTCCCAAAAATTGGAATATCCTAAACCCCATTTAGAAAGGAAAATTCTTGAAAAAGGCCCCAGATCGGAAGTAAAGTGGAAAGCCGCGTTAACAAATTGTTTCCGGAGTTATTCCAAATGCAAAAACGTTTCGTATCGGTCGTATTCGTACTGATCCTATTATTCATCACGCCAATTTCAGCATTAACACCACCGCCCAGTCTGGAATCTCAGGTGAATTCTTCCAACTTTATCGCTTTGGCAAAACTTTCCAATGTGAAAGAAAGTAAGATCTCTTCTAATTCTATTTCAGTCACTGCAAGTGTAGAAATCCTAAAATCCTTAAAAGGAGGAAAGGAACTCCCTCAAAAATTCGATATCGCATTTTTGATCTTTCCGGAGTTATTCGGAAAATGGTTGAAGGCGGCCCCTCAAGAGGGAGAATATATACTTTTTCTAATTAAGAAAAAAGTAAAGGATAGCAAAGGTGTCGAATCCGAGGTGATCGGACTTTACGAACCACACCCTTACGCTTTCCGAGAATACAACAAACAGCTAGAAGAAAACATTTTATCTTTAATTAAGAACTAAAGGACAAATAGATGAAACTGAATTCACGTTTATTATCCGCTCTATTACTTTTACTATCTACGGGCAGCCTATTCTCCCAAACACCTCCCGGCTTGGGAATGAAACAAGAACCGGCGGAACTTTTAGCGTCTTTCAAAGAAGCTAATCCGAACAGGATCTCTCATAGAGGACTTTCTTCTTCTGTAGATCTATCACGGTACATGCCTCCTGTAGGAGACCAAGGACAACAGAGTTCTTGTGTGGCTTGGTCCACTGCTTATGCCACTAAATCCTTCCAGGAATATATGGAAAGGAAGGACAGAGGTTGGAAACTAAGCGATTCTTCCGGAACGCCAAACTATTCTAACATATTCTCACCTGCATTTATCTATAACCAGATCAATGGAGGAAGGGATAACGGCTCTTTGATCTCGGATGCGATGCGTCTTGTTGTGGAAAAAGGGGCCGCTCCTTGGTCTTCTATGCCTTATAACGAAAGAGATTATCTAGCTCGCCCCCCTCAAGACGCTTTTAATGTGGCATCTTCTTATAAGGCAAAAGAGTTTTTAAGGATTAGGCAAACAGATCCTAACGAATTGAAAAACCAACTTGCACTCGGAAGGCCTGTCGTGGCAGGGATTCTAGTTTATGAAAACTTTATGAACCTAAAAGGAAAAGAAGTTTATAAAGAAGGGGTCGGAAAAACCTACGGCGGACATGCGATCGCGATCGTAGGGTACGACGATTCAAAAGGTGTATTTAAATTTATTAACTCTTGGTCCACTCAATGGGGAGATGATGGTTACGGGTATATCGATTATAGATGGTTCACCAAGGTTTGCCAATCCGCTTTCGTTCTTGTAGATGATGTTGCGCCTACAACTACTACGAACACAACAACCACTACTACACCTGCAACAGATGTGAAACCGGTTCCTCCTGAAAAAGTAAAACCGACTGCTCCTAAAGAAATCGCAGCGACTCAAGGTTCTTTTTCAGATAAAGTAGTTTTAACCTGGGCATCTGTCCCACTTGCGATCGGATACGAGATCCACAGAAAAGGACCGGGAGATTCTTCTTTTTCTAAAGTTGGACTTTCCCAAACCAACGGATTTACCGACGACGGGATCCAAAAGGATATCGCTTACTCTTATAAGGTCGCAACTCTAACCGATACTGATTCTTCCGATCTGTCCGATGGAGAAGCAATCGGTTATGCAAAAACAGAAGAAGCGAAAGCTCCTCCTAAAGTTGTAGGAGTTAAAGCAAGCCAAGGACAATATCCGAATAAGATCGATCTAGTTTGGGAATCTATAAGTGGGGTTTCAGATTACTACGTATATAAATGGAACTCCATCCAGAAAAAATATCTCTCCGTTGGAAGAGTGAAAAATACCAACTATACCGACAACGCCGCTGCTAAGAACGGAGTAACTGAATTTTATGTAATCTCTGCGATCAGTAATGGTAAAACCGGAGATGCTTCCGATGCAGCGTCAGGGTTTACCTTGAAGTCAGAGGCCAAACCGCCGAAACCTTTCGGGCTTACCGCTACAAAAGGATTATATAATAGTAAAATAGAAGTACAATGGCAGAAGGTTTCAGGTGCTTCTAAATATCTGGTCTATCGTTATGATGTGAGTGGATTATTCGGCGGCGGCGCTTGGTCAAAAATCGGAGAAGAAGCAAAAGAAGCATTCATTGACGAAAAGTTAAATGGGCAATATGCATTTTATGCTGTGGCCGCAGTGAATAAGGACGGGCAATCCGGACCATTCTCCGATTATGCTTATGGATACATAGATCCGAATAAGCATAGAGCGGCAAAACTTCCTAGTCCTGCAAATCTAAAGGGAGCACTCGATACCAAAACGGGAAAAATTTCCTTAAAATGGGACTCCGTAAAAGGAGCCAACGAATACTATGTGTATCGTAAAAAAAGAGGGGCTTCCTCTTGGGATTTCGTTTCCGGAACCAATGAAAAGACTACAAACTTTACTGCGGATGTGCCTGAAAAAGAAATTTTGTATTTATACTCAGTAACTTCCAAAACAGATTTGGGTGGAGAAAGTGATAAGGCGAGTCCCGTTTCCGCAGTCCTTTCCCAAGCAAAACCTGCAAAGGTAATGCGTTCCTTCGGAGGAGATTCTAGTTTAGAAAAGTTTAAAGGACCTTGGACTGCTATGTCTTGGGACGGTTCCAAAGGTGTGAACCAAGTTCTTCTGGAAATTGAAAGCCAAGACAATGTGAACTACGTTGTGAAGTTCAATAAGCAGAAAATTTTCGAAGGAAGATACGTAGAGAATAGCCCGATCATCGACAAAGAAGGTAAGTTCCGAATTGAGATCGAGAATGCTGGAGATGCTCTGCAGGTGACTCTAAAAGATAATGGGATTATCAATCAAAAGGCGACATTGAATTTCTTGAAAGAGTAGCCGCGGCAGCGATGCGAAGATCTTTAGTCCCGGGCTTCGCCCGGGATGAGCGATAGCGAAATCGTAGCAGCGCGACCCGAGCCAAGCGAGGCGGGCCGCCCAATCTTTTTGTTGGAATTCCAACATGAGAAATCAGTAAAAGATCTACTTGATTTTTTATGAATTTGTGATATGGAAGCTGTTGTCGAGCGGGTACCACCGCACCGGCCCCCCTTCGCAGCGACAATAGGAGCGAGAAGACGACCAGCTTTGCTGAGTCGGTGACCGAGAAAGTCGAGGTCAAACGAGACCTTCGACCAAATCAACACCCTCCGTTCCATCGAAGACTTTTTGCGGGTACCACCGTACCGGCCCCCACCCAGAACAAGGGTGGGGAAACCCAACCCCGTTGGAATTCCTACAAACTAAAACAGATCTACTTCTTTAGCTAGAACGAAAATATTTCCCACTTCTTTCAATCTTTGGGTAAGCTCAGGCGAACTCAGGACCTTAGTAACGGCCGTTTCTGGAAGTTTTTGCATTTCTTTAAAACGTTCTTGGTAGTCTTGGATCCAGATCTTTTTACAGAACAGATTGGCTTGGAAATAATATACTTGGTGAGTGATGAGGAAGTTTAAGGAATCAATATCTTCCAAAGCTTCTGCAGTGATGATCGCTTCCCTGTTATCGGAAAGTCTTCTGCAATAATCTATGAATGCAAGATTGTCCAAGAACTTAGTTAAATCCTGGTCCGCTTTGAATTTAAAACTGATCGGGTCCAATTTAAATTCTTTGATCATCTCTCCTAAATCCAAAACAACTTGGTGACTCTGGCTCTTTACCCCGAAGTCATCCGCAGCAAAACTGATCCCGAAATTCCAGAATCTTCTACATACAGACTTAAGAGTTGCCTCCCCTTCTTCGTAAGGTTTTTCGATCAGCTCCATACGAACATTTTGAGGATTCAGGTTTTGTTTCAGAAGAAGTTCATGAAAGCGGGTAACCTTCTCGTCCGTATCGAATGTATCGATTAAAGTCTGAGGAGAAATATTAAATTTTAGAAGTCCGGGAGAACCGTTACAGGACATGATCAATTTCTCTAAGATCAGAAGTTCTATCCTATTCAGATCTTGGTCATGAGGAATATCCCGGATTAGATCCGCGTAACCTGCGTAAGCTTCTCCTCCCACAAAAACTTCTCCACCTTTCATGGAGAATGTATGGTCCCTATGATTATAATGAATGATCGGCTGGATAACCGCGTCCGCACGTTCGCTTGCGAAATAATCGTTTACACGATTGAGATAAGTCCAACTCCAACGAACCAAATTATCTTTAAGATTCTTTAAAGAAGAAGTTTCCAACTCTCTGAAGATTTCTTCGACATAGGAAATAAAATTACACTGGGTTCTTCCGATCCCGAAATCAAAATTGAGAGCTCCGGTCCGGATCGCTTGGTCATGGAACCTTCCCATGGCTGCATCAAAATTAGCAAGACTGACTGGTCCTGAATTGTCTAAAGGTGCAACTCCGATCAGTAGGTTCTTTTTATCACCATAGGCATAATAACGAAATAATTCACGATGGGAAGGTTCTATGTCTGAGATCCTTTGAGGGATCAATTGTATGAATTCTACTAGGGAAACTGTGGAAATATTTTGAAATCTGAGGAGGAAGATTGGCTTTCCACGATTTTCATTAATGAATACCGTCTTAAACTGTTCCAGATCCCCCATATCGAAGGATCTTAATTTTAAGTTATAAGCATCGGTCATTTCGTTTGCGACATTAATCGGCATAGGATAGGCTTACAACTCGAAAGCCCGTGGACTGGATTTTAAACGACTGTTGTTTTATGTAAAGCGGAAACGTAAACTATCGTTCGAGATTCGATCCACACCTAATTCGGACAATTTTCTTTGCCCTGGTCCGGGGTTTACCAATATAACATCTCCTTCTAGAATTACTTTCTTATCAAACAAAATATCTCCTTCTACTTTCAAGGAGGTGCAGCGCACTAAAGAAGGAATGGCTTGTATACGATCAGTAAAATCTCTTACCTTCTTGTAATATGTTTCATCCAATGAGATAACTAATTCTCCGAGGCCTGCCTTCTTTCTTTCTTCCGACATAGTAACGGAGAAGTCCGGATTTAAAGAATAGGCATCAGAACGCCTGACTAGATAGTCTTCGCATTTTTTTACGGGAGCAAAACGATCTCTTGGAATGATGAGACCTTTCGTATTGGAGAAGTTTTGGATGGCAGATCCCATCGCAGTCTCTAATTGTAGGACCTCCTTCCCTTCTACCTTTTTGGGATTTACGATCAATGATAGTTTGAAAGAACCTTCGAGTAACTTTTCTTTTAGCACATCTAATCTGATCCAAAGATTATTAGTGGAGAATGTTCTAAATTTACCTAATCCCTCGAACTCATGCATATGATCTGAAGGCACCTGAGCGGTTTCTAATAATTGTAAGTTCTTTTTTTCTCCGCCAACGATCCTTCTGAAAATTGCTCCACCTTTTTTGTCAGCGAGTGTTTTAGGAGTCATCTCCATGCAGAAGTCCAGGTTCTCTTTCAGAATATATTCTAATATTCCAGGATGAACAGTTGCGCCTAGATTATCTCCGTTAGAAACGAATGCTACCTTGTATCCATTTTCTAAAAGTCGATCTAATAGTCCTGTTTCCAAAAGAGTGAACCAGATATCCCCATGGCCAGGAGGACACCATTCTTCTGAATTTCCTTTAGAAATTTCCAGAGGTTTTAGTTCAGGAACGACTAGTCTTGGCACCTTATGTTGTAAGAAACTTGTGGGATAATTTTGTGAGAATTTGATCTTTTTAAGCTCTTCTTGGCTTTCATCCTGGGTGCTAAAACTATCCATCAGGATGAGAGGAACTTCTAAATTATATTTTTGTCGGATGTATTCTACCTGCTTGCAGACCACTTCTAAGAAGCTCATTCCATCCTTGATCTCTATTAAAGATTTCGGTCCGGAAAGCCCCATGCTGGTCCCAAGGCCTCCATTCAATTTGATCACTACTAATTCTTTCAAAAATTTAGGATCACCTGGATATTCTGATTCTATCTTTTCTAAAGAGATCTCGTCTTTGCTCGGGTCCAGATCCCCGACTTCTTCCCATTTTACGATCCCTGTTTCTCCATTGCGGACTTCTTGGATCTTGGAGATAAAATCGGAAATGAACTCTCGAGAAAGTCCTTCTCCTAACATTTTTTCCGTAACTAATTTTTCAGATTCTGTGATCATCGAATCCATCTTATAATTCCTTTCGCATCGTATATTTCGTCAAACTCGCCCAATTCAATCGTATATTTTTCTTCTTTGGAAGAAGGATCATAAATCAGTTTTAGTTTTACTTCTCTTCCGCTATCGTTCTTTTTCACTGGCTTCTCATTCTGCTCCATATACAAAGGAAGGAAGACTATATAAGAATAAATATACACTGATCTTTTGGAATTTTTCCTATAATACAAGACCCCTTTTTCTGCAAGATCTCGTTTTAGGATCTTTGTATAAGGTACCGGAAAAGTCTTGTTCCAAGTGACAAGAAGTGTCTTGTCCATCTCGGAATGTTTAGGCACCTCAGAATACAAATTGGTTACGGAAAAAAGAAAAATACCTAATACCAGGAAACGAAAGATGACTCTCATAAACTTACAGACAGATTAGGAACCAGCAAGTATTCTTCAAGTAATTACTTAAGAAACAAAGGACCGCTCACTATAGCATTCTTTGCTACTTTTAGAAGAAAGATCCTATCTATTTAACGGATTCCTTATATTTAGAATAGGTCTCGTTGTCCGAATCGAATACAATATCCGCAGTAGCGCAGATCACTCCGCCCAGTGAAACGATCCTGATATTCAGTAGAAATTCCTGATCCTGGAAAACAAGTTGCCCTAAAGCTAAATATTCCGCTCCGGAAAGTTTCCCTATAGAAACGATCTGATCGTTTAGCACTAGCCCGCTTGCTTGGAAATCCTGCTCTCCTATTACACGATTTAGCCTATCTCTTTCCAGCAATTGGAATGTTTTAGGATCGAATAATTCTTTTCCAAGTCTATCGGTGACTAGTCTTCCTAACTGGGAATTGCTCCCGTTTTCATTGATTATATTTAAGATAGCAAGCCTTGCAGGCAGTTTTCCGCCTTGAGCTTTGAGAGAAGACAAAAACTGGTATTTAAGTTCGGAGGCGATAGTTGCCACTCCTGCATTCGGATTTTTCGCCTTCTTTTTGACTTCTCCCGAAGAAACACACGAGAATAATAATATCGTAACTGCAAAGAGGAAGATCCAAATTTTCATTTTCCCGCCTATATTAAAAATATTTAACTAATGTGACTTGGTTTCCGGTGCTATTAAATTTCACCAGATCGAATGTAGCTAAAGTAAGTGTGAGCCCTCGTCCATGAGTGATCCCTTCCGAATTCAATTTTTCCATACTACTTTTTTGAAGCCTAGCATGATTAAAACCTTTCCCTTCATCCGTGATCCTTACTCCTATCCTGTCTCTGGATAGAGAATATTCTACTTTTACTTTTTTGGATTTATAATAAGGGTCCTTTTGCCTTTCCTGAACGAACCTGAAATAATTTCCGTCTGACATCGCCCTTGTTTTTTCTTCAAAGCTGATATTCAAATTTCCATGTTCGATTGCGTTGATGATCATTTCCCTTAGGCAATTTCTCATCGCAGTAATCGTTCCTGGATCCACAAATCTGTACAAATTTGTAGTCATTCTTTGGCTTAAGAGTTCTGCATTCTGCAAATAATTATTCGCAGTGTAAACCGTCTTTTCATCATCTACATACCTGGACATCAAGTCTTGGTCAGGTTCGAAAGCTCTTCCTAAAATTTCTCTTTGGCCCTCATATTCCAAAATCTGGAATTGGACCTGTAACTCTTTAGGTTCTCTTAAATATTTCTGTAGGAATTCCCCTAAGAATCGAACTGGTTTTCCTTCGGAAGCAAGTTCTTCCAATTTTTCTAATACATATAATTTCTTGTACGCATCTTGTAATTCACCCGCCTTATAGATCAGTTCCATAAAGTTTTTGCCGATCACTTCTTGGGGTTTAAATCCTATATGTTTGGAGACAGATCTGTTCGCTGCGAGAATATTCCAGTTTTGGTCTAAGGAGAATAGAAAGTCTTCTTCTACTTCGAATAAACTTCTATATTTCGCTTCCGATTCTTCTGCGTAGTTCCGTATATTTCCGAGTTCTTCTACTCTTTGTTTCAATTGGTCTGATAATCTTTTGATCCTATCAGCGAGTCCTAAGGATAGAAGGCTTACTTCCATCACTGAGCCTACTTGTATTCCCCACAAAGTGAAAAAATTATTCGGAAGTATCCCGAAAGATTTTAGGCCGAATAAAAAGCTGAAAAATAAAAAAGAAGACCAAGCGAATAAGAAGTATTTTGCCTCCCTTCTTCCCGCCAGTAAACATTGGACCCCATTGGAGATTAAAAATCCTAATGTAAAGAACATTAGAACCAAACTGCTCATGATAGCAGTTCTATATTCCCAAAGGAATAATGTGGAGATCATCCCCCCGAAACTAAGAGCAAAAAGTAGATAATATAATTTGGACGTTTTAGGAGTGTATTCCGGAGCATTTAAAAAAGATCTGCTGAATGCACCTGCAGTTAAGATCACTGAAAAAATGGAAAACGGCAGACTGTAGTTTGCCCATAAAACGGAACCTCTCCATAAATATTGGAAAGAAAGGCCGTTCAACGTAAACTGAAAGAGTATATAAGTTAATATATAAATAACATAATATAGATAACTTTTATCTTTAGTGGAAAACAACAGAAATAGATTATAGACCACCATGATCAACATGGAGCCGTAATATAATCCGAGTGCGAGTTGTTCGGTAAAAGAATGTTCTATAAATTCGTTTTTAGAAAATGCCAGAAATGGCAATAGGATAGAGCTGGAACTTGCAATCCTAAAATAGATCTCTCTTTTAGAGTCAGGCTCGTCCGAAAAAGGATACGCAAAATTTCGATGCTCGATCGGGCGAGTGCCGAATTCTCTCAAGTCTCCTGAATGATTGATTGCAGAATCGGAAGTTCTTCCAGAATACAAATCTACAAAATCTAAAAGTGCATAATCTATTTCTAAGATCCAATTTACAACTTTATCTGTTTGGTTCTCCGTCCGAAGACGAACCCATATCGCAGATTTAGAATATCCTAAACTGTTCTGGAAGATCTTTTCAGATCCTCCTTGGTCGAATATTCTTAATACTTCTTTAAATGACTTTTTACCTGTTTCGTCATGGTAAACGGAAAGATAAGGAAGAAGAGAAGAGCCATCCATCCTCTCTTCCAAGAAGAAACGATCCTTTTTTTCATAGGTCAGACCTTCTCCCCAAATGGAAAAAGAGAAGAAGATCATCAAAAGAAAACTAGAGAAGATTATAGATCGAGTCTTGATTTCCTTTCGCATGGGCTACAAATCGTTTGCAAATTTTAGAAAAAAGCGCCTACAAATTTTAGGATTTTATCAAAAATCTGTTTAGACACGATAAATGTCCCGATGCTACTTCCAATCTGAGGGAGCATAAATACTAAGAAGATACGAGTTACCTTATTCTTCCAATATCCGCCGAAAGTTTCGGTATCTTCTCCTAATCTTTCGAAATCTTCTACCAACGGTTTTCTAAACCAAGATTCAGATAAAGCCGCTACCCAACCCGGTTTGATGATCGGGTTAAAGTTTCCAATTGGAGCAGCAATAAATGCAAGAAGAATGGAGACTGGATGTGCAAGTGCGATGATAGCACCGATCGCGGCAAGTGTTCCCTTAACCAAGATCCATCTGATTAAAAATTCTTGACCTTCTTCCTTTCCTCCGAACCAGTAAAGTGCAGTGAATGCGGAGATAATGATCGCAGGAAATAATAAAGGACGAATTCGATCCCAGAAACCTTTTACAGGTTGAATATCTAAATGATCAATATCCTTATCTTCTACGATATGTTTTACGATACCTTCTAAATGTCCTGCACCAACTACTGCGAAAATTTTCTTACCTACTGCAGCTTGTTGTCTGATCCTTTGCGCTAGGTACGCATCTCTTTCGTCTATGATCACATTTTTAACGGACTGATATCTGGCAGGAAGTTGTGAGAATAGATCCTTGAGTACATCATCGGATTTCATCTCTTCTATTTTTTCAGGAGAGATCTCTTCTTTAACAATGAGTGAGCTAACCAAGGTGGAGAATAACATCATTCTACTCCAGAAACCTACGTTCCACCATGCCCTTTTTAGAGTAGTGGAGATCTCCCGGTCGACTGGTACGATCTTAGCGTGGATCTTATTTCCTTCTTCGATCGCTTTTCTCATTTCGTCACCTGGACGAATGTTTCCGTAGCCTAGTTTTTTCTGGAAAGAAGAAAGGATTAGGCTGGAAAGAAGGAGCCACATCTTTCTTTCCTTAAACACTTTGAAAATATCTAATTTTTTCCAATGATCCGGATCCTGAACGGATCTCATTCTAGAAGCACAAAGTTCCACACAGACCGTGTCCGGTTTTTCTTCTTGGATAATTCTAGAAACTTCATCTATACTTTTTTGGCTAATATGAGCCGTTCCCAAAATTGTGATCTGAGAACCGTTTAATTCCAAGGTGCGGATCGGTTCGGAGGAGGCGATTGTTTGCAAGAGGGTCGATTTCCTTTCTTTACATACAGTTTCCTTTAAGCTGGATGATATGAAACTCTATTTTTCCTAAAAGAGTGGGAATTCCCACAAGATTTTTAGAGGGTTAAATCGTCACATAATTCGATTCCCGCCCGGTAAAATTTCCGGGAAAAAAGATTTGAAGGAACTTCAATGATCCTAAAATACTACCCGGTTATTACTGACAGAAAGTATGCTCAATAAAGACGTAAAAATTATAAACGTCGGGATCGCGGATATCCAAGGAGGCCAGTCTCCTTCCATGATCCGCACCACATTAGGTTCCTGCATCGGGGTCGTTTTTTATTCTCCGGAGAAGAAGGTAGGAGCTATGGCCCATATCATGCTCGCCAAAGATCCTTCCGGAAAAGATTCCTCCAAAAATCCCCATAAGTATGCAGAAACTGCTCTTCCGGAATTGGTAAAAAGAATGACGGAGTTAGGTTGTGGTAAGGGGGAATATTTCGCTCGTCTATTCGGAGGAGCTTCCATGTTCAAGGGAATGAACTCGAGTTTCCTACAGAACATTGGCGATTTGAACGTAAGTGTCGCAAAAGAATTTTTAGATAAAGAAAAAATAACGTTACTAGTGGAAGACGTCGGAGGCCATGAAGGCAGAACGATTAGTCTCTATTTGGATGATGGCAGGATCCTTTTGAAGAAGGGCGGATTCGAAAAGTACCTTTATAAAGTCAGGTAACGGAATGAAAGAAAAGATAGATCAACTTTTTGAAAACGAAGCCCAGCTTCCTAAAATCTCCTCCGTAGTAAGTAAAGTTATGGAGATGGCGGGAAAACCGGACGTAGTCATCGCAGACCTGGCTAAGGAAATTTCTAAAGATCCTGGACTTACTGCTGCAGTGATCAAACTTTCCAACTCTGCATATTTCCGCCCTGCTAAACCTGTAAAAACTGTACAAGAATCGTTAATGACCCTCGGAATTAAGACAGTACAGGAAATCATTCTATTGAACGAAACCAAAGGGATTCTGAAAAAAGAACTGAAAGGTTATCAGGTAGATGGGGATTCCAACTGGATTCATTCTTTGATCGTAGCTGAGCTTGCTAAAAGGATCGCAGTTCAGAAAAAATTAAAAGTGGATAAGGATGTAGTATTTACTGCAGGACTTCTTCATAATATAGGAAAAGTAATACTAGCAGATTTCTTTCCCACAGTACTCATGCAATTCAGAACCGAATTACAAACCTACCAAGGGCCTTATACAGACTTGGAGGCAAAATTTTTCGGATACACTCACCAGGAAGCAGGAGCAAAACTTTTAGCAAAATGGAATTTCCCTGAGGAATTGATAGAAGTAGCCAGATATTATACTGAACCTGAAAAGGCCACTCAGTTCCCGGAACTAGTCTCTATCGTACATATCGCAAATTGTATCGTGATCCTTGGTGGAATGGGAATTGACATAGGCGGTTTGAAAATTCCACTCTCTTCTAAAGCCTTACAAAACGTAGGTGTGACAGAGGGAGATCTGCAAATGTACTACACTCTATTACCGGAGATGGCTAAACATATCGAAGAGTTGATCTCGGTTTGAAAAACATCGCCCTGATCGGCCCTAGAGGTGTCGGAAAATCTAAAATCTCCCGCAAACTTTCCAAACTCACAGGCAAACCGGTAATCTCTACAGACATGATAGCTGTCTACCTGACAGGTGGAGTGTCCATTCCTGACTTCGTAAAATCACATTCAGGAAATTGGAAACCTTTCCGTGACCTAGAATTCCAAATCCTAAAACAAGTCTCAGGTTCTCAAGATCTGATCTTGGATTGCGGCGGTGGGATCTTATTCGACCAAGACGAATCTGGTAAGGAAATTGTAAGTGAAAGAAAGACAAATATACTGAAAGAAACCTCGTTTGTGATCTCCCTTTCCAGAAAATCCGAATACTTAGTGGAAAAAATCCAGAACGATCCTACTCGTCCTCCTTTAAGTAGCGTTCTTTCTTATAAAACAATTTTAGAATCCAGATTACCTCAATACAGGGCTCATTCGGATATCCAGATTGCCTTAGATGACCGCAGTACGGAAGAAGTCTGCGAGGAAATCCTACGCAGATCCGGCTGGGCATAATACAAATAGGGCGATCTGCTCTTTCCTTGAACGCCCAAATTTACAAGATATTACAAAAATCATAAATATCTTTACGACTTTCTAATGGAATTAGAATCTTCGTTATAACCGGATGAGAAAAATATCATTCCAAAAAGTTCAAATCCGCTGTTGGAACTCCAACAGATCGGAATACGGAATTTTAGGGCATCCGGATACACAAAATATAAAAATGATACAGTTAGCACTAGAGGTCCGAGATGATAGATACGGAGGTCCCGAAGAAGAATAAGTCTTCCTTCGAGAAACTAGTAAAGGTAATTCGGCAAAGAAATTATAAAAAGGCGACCGAATACACTTACCTAAGATATAATTTGGACTTTCTTTTGTTCGCGGACAAACCCGCGGAAAAAGTAGTTACGAAAGATATCGAAAAGTACATAGAATATTTAAGGAAGAAGAAGGTTTCATCTTCCACGATCCAGATAAACATCAGTTCTTTAAAAATGTTTTTTGAAGAAGTTCTGGATATGAACGTATTCGAAGACTTTAGAAGACCTGCAAGGGAGTACAAAACCCCTAAGGTCCTGAACCAAAAAGAGATTACACTTCTTTTAGAGACTGCATCAGAGTCTCCGAGATCCCATCTTCTCTGTGCGTTAGCCTATTATGCTGGCCTACGAGTGGGAGAGATCATTCGTTTAAAATGGGGACAATTCGATCTTTCTAAAAAAACGATCAAAGTGGACTCCCCTATCCCGACTCAAAACAGAACCGTTTTGATGGATGGAGAATTACAAAAGATCTTGAAGAAATTCGAAAAGGAAGTTGGAACCGAGAAAAGTTCCTATTTGTTTCCAGGTAAATACCAAGGCACTCATTTGACTTCCAGAAACGTAGAACGTTTAGTCGGAGATCTGGCAAAGTATGCAGGGATCAAAGCCCAAGTTACCTTGTTTACACTCAGACATAGTAGAGCAATCCACCAATTGGCGGAAGGCAAAAGTCTGGAAGATATTAGGGAGTTTTTAGGTCATAAAAGTCTTGCGACCACGGAAAGTTACCTTCCAATTCGCAAAAACCTAAGGCCTCAGGTTAGACAAAAACATATCCAAGACGCTTTGAAAGAAATTAAGAAGAAGTACAAGTATTAAAGACTTATCCGGCCGGAGTGCCGGAACTTCTTCTTTTTTGAATATTCTTTTTTCTTGATAGAAGTTCCTGTATTTTTGCATGAACTTCGGAAGTCAGTTCCATTCTGGTAAAGATCAAAGAAGCTATAACAAATAAACTTCCTACAATAGGTCCAAATATTAAAGTTATTCTCCAGCCAAGTTCCGGGTTTTGAATCTGTGCCCCTGCCTGGTATCCGATTGTTTCTAATAAAAATCCTAAAAATGCGAAGCCGATAGCCCGAATGATCTTGGTTGCCATCTTCCAAAATCCAAAATAGGCACCTTCTCTTTTTTCTCCTGTCAGAAGTTCGTCATAATCCACTACATCTGCCACCAACGAATCGAAAAGAAGAATGGATCCCGCAAACATCCCGCCAAGAAATGCGGCAATCAACGGTACCTCATAAGATCCTTGGGGCAAGATAGGATACAAGATGATTGTCATAACTCCAAGTAGGAAACTTCCCCAAAATGCAGGTCTCTTCTTCCCGAATTTTTTTGCTAAGTACACCCAAAGTGGAATAGAGATCGTAAGAAAGAAAACAAAAGGAAGAAGGATACGTACCACCACTTGAGAATCCTCGAGCAGTAATCTTTCCTTATAGTACAAAAGTCCCAAAGAAGAATTTAAGGTCCTTGCAGCAGTTGCGACTATAAACGCTAAAAGTAAAGGCAGAAAATAACGATTTCTTAATATAAAACTTGCAGATTGAAAAAAGGATAAGATATTTTCTCCGACAGAAATATGGTTTGTTAAAGGTTTACGATATGGAAAATCTCTCCCTTTCGTAAAAATATAAGAAAAATAAGAAACAAAACATAATATAACCCAGATACTCCCGGAAGAAAAACTCCTGGATACAAATCCGTCTTTCCCGAATGAAACCCAGATCGCAGGAAGAAGTAGTCCCGACAAAAGACCAAGATTAGCAAAAAATAATCTCCAACCAAAGATCCGATTTCTTTCTCCAGGCGTAACACTGATCTCACCTCCTAAGCTAATATGAGGAACCGCGATCATTGTCATAAATGTATTCGTAAGAAAGTATGTGATTACCAAGTACAAAAACTTATGACCTTGGGTTTCCAACTCAGGAGGGGTGAAAAGAAAGTAAGCGCCCAATCCAAGCAAAAATCCGCCGATTAAAATATAAGGCCTTCTTCTTCCATTTGCGAAACTAGTTCGATCTGAGATATATCCCATAATAGGATCGCTGATCGCATCCCATAAGATAGCAATCAACATCGCCAAACCGAATAAAGAAGGTTTTAATCCTACTGTAGAAACATAAAAATCCAGAAGATAGATCTGGGCCATGGTTTCCACGGCAGTGATACCCACTTCTGCAGAAGCGTAACCTGCCATGGTACGATTCGAAAGAGTTTGTTCTTTCATAGAATAAAACTTTTTTCCAAAAACTACTGTGAGAGTTATCTTAACTTAATTGATAAAAGTTTTCCAAGTACCACTCAATTTGCCGGAACGAACCAGATAGATCTCTCCCATCTCCGCCATTACCTTTTCACTTTGTGTAGGTCTAAAAAACACATGATCGTCTGGATCTAAGGAAGTCGCCTTAGATCCATTTAGAATACTTTGGTTGGTGCTTGACCCGAATAAAGAATTGTCCTCGAGTCCTTTTGGAGATTCTTTTTTCGCGGAGAATGCTCCTCCGTAAATAAAGTACGTTACTTCTTGGTTCGGATTCCAGATCGGAAATAGAAAGGATAAAGATTCCAAGAAAGGAATTTTAGTCCCTTCTAATTTTTTCAAAACTGGAGTTGCGATATACACTGCAGGACTATGTTCTTCTAAACTTTCCACATCGAAGTCTGTAGGTTTTACCAAGGCGGAACCTAAGGATACATCGTTAACCACTCCTGGATTTTTTTGATAGAAGCTATAAGTTTTACTTCCTCCACCGTTAAATATTAGGTCCTTTTGGAATAAATTCGGGAACTTTTCCTTTCCTAACTTTACGAAATTAGAATATTTATCTAATGAGTTTAAGAGGGACTTTTCCATGGCGGAGATCTTATCTCCAAAGATCACGGGAACAGAAGCAACATGTGGTTCGTATCCCATATAACCGGAAAGTTCTAGATTTTTAGGATTTGTATGTAGGATTTCCAACGCGGAAATAGAATCTTCCGGTTTAGAAAATCCTCCTCTGTGTAATCCAATATCGATCTCTAAACTTAGTTTTAATTTTAGGTCCTTCTTCTTTGCAAAATCTAAGTATTGACTGACGCGAGTAGAAGTATCTACCAACCATTGTACATTTTGAAAATTCTCTTTTTTGGTTTTGGAGTATATATTTTCCAAAGCGGCGATCGGCATCGGTTTTCCCAAAAGAATATCAAATTTTTGGAATTCTGGATCATTCAATAACATGATGATATCACCGGAATGAAATACCATCAATCTTTTGGAACCCGTTGCATTTACGATATACTTAAGTAGATCCAAAGAAGGAAGAGATTTTACCACAACTCTATAAGATAAAGGTGGTTTGATCTTTTCTTTCAGAAGTTTTAGATTCGAATCCAAACGATCTAAGTCGAGTAATACGATCGGTTTCCCTGGACCATTTTGTTTGAGTTCAGTATTTAGATCCTGGAAATACGAGGTGTAAGAAGCGCCGTTATCTTTGGGCTTAATAAAAACAATTAGTAAAAGTGCGACTGCAAAGATCCAAAGTAATCCGTGATTAGACCCTTTTCTATACATCCTAAATTCTCCTCTGAAAAACCAGATCGGATTTTAGAATGTTAGACTATTCAGGCAAACGGAATTTAGGAAGAGATAGATTAAATCGGACTGCGATCATTCTAACTATGATCACAAGTAAGGCGGAGACAGCAGTGTTTAAACTTCCGTTCACTTCGAATTTATCTAATACAATGTATAAGATTGCTCCTGCCAAACATGCAGTTGCATAAATTTCTCTTCTGAATATCATCGGGACTTCGTTAATGAGAGTGTCTCGGATCACTCCTCCGAATACTGCAGATACCATTCCTAAGATAGCAGCTGCAAATGGATTTACTCCGCTGAGTAATGAGATCCTAGTTCCGATCACAGTATAGATCCCTATCCCAACCGTATCGAAAAAGAAAATCCCGGTTTTCATTCTGATCAAAAATCTAGGAAATATGAATGTGATCGCAAAACCTGTAAATATAGCCCAAAGCACATTGGAGTCGGAAACCCAAGAGACTGGATAATTTCCGAGTGTAATATCTCTTAATGTTCCACCACCAATCGCAGTGATAAATCCAGTGAAGAACACGCTGAATGCGTCGGCATGATAGGTCTTTTTTTCCGCAGCGGCCAAGGCACCGGACACAGCAAATACAGTGACCCCGGCCAAATTGAAAAAATAAGAAAGATCCACCTTAACTCTTTTTGTAGGTCTTCTGTTTTTTCTTTCCTTTACCCATAAGAGAAGGACTGAGTAATGCATTCAAACCAGGGAGGAAACTTCCGACTTTAGCCAAAAATCCTCTGGAGCCAGGGATTAAAACTTCCATAGGTTTGTTCGCGATCACTTTATTAAAGATAATATCAGTTACTTCTTCCGTTTTGAGATATCTGTTGCCGGAGAATGTCATGGAAGCTTCTTCATAATCTTTTTGAAGATCTAACATTGGAGTTTGGATAGCATCCGGGCAAACCACACTTACAAATACTTTTTTGGGTCTTAGTTCTTGAGCAACAGCTAAGGAAAATCCTCTGACCGCAAATTTAGAAGTAGAATAAAGAGAAATTCCAGGAATAGGGGCAACACCGGCCAAAGATGCAATATTTATAATATGCCCTCCCCCTTGTGCAATCATTCGGATAGAAGCTTCTCTAGTTCCGTACATCAAACCTTTGGCGTTGATATCGATATGTCTGTCTATATCCTTAGGACTTACATTCTCAATGTAACCAGGAAGAAGATAACCGGCCACATTCATCAGAATATCCAGCTTCCCCCATTTTTTATAAACAAGATCCATAACCTTCTTCCAATCGGATGGAGAAGTCACATCTAACTTTGAGATCAAAACCCTATTCTTATCAAACTTTTGTTTAGTAACGTAATCTTTCAGGGCTTTTTCGTTCAGATTGGTAAGAAGAATATTATGGCCTAAAGCATACGCTTTCTCCGCCAGATTTTTGCCTAAACCACCGCTTGCACCAGTGATGAGTATATTCATGTATATTTCCTAATGGGTAACTATATTACCGAATTCTAATTGTCCGAATGAGAAGGTAGGACTTGTTCCGGGGAAAAGCCAGAAACCGCTCATTTCGGAAGAAGGCATCACATTATAAAATTCAGGATTTCGCAAAGAAGGACCGGCAATCTCTTTTTCTAAAACCATGGAGATGTACTGATCAAGACCTATCTCCAAAGTATTTCCGTTTAAGATCACTTCCATTCCGGTATTTTTAGCATATTTACGCACGCCAGGGATACGAGATTTGAGTGGATTATAATTATCCGCACTTACTCCATTCTCACTAGTTACAAAAATTCCTTCCGGGGTATTTGCTACCAGGCTATGGTTTCCATATGTATGCCCAGGAGTTTTGATCAAAGCAACTCCCCCGCCCAGTTCGGTATCCGAATCTAAAAGAACGACCCGATCCATAGAGATCCCACCGGAACCATTAGGACAATACCAATCGGATTGAGGAGGAAGAAGTCCTTGGATGGAATTCCATTCTTCTTTCATGACTAAAAGTTTTGCATTCGGGAAATATCCAGGCTGCCCATTTGCTCCCAACCATTTTCGTAGATCCTGGGTATGTAAATGATCGAAAGAAATATAATCCACCTTCTCCGGAGGAAGTCCTACTTGTTTCAAACATTCTTCCACGGTATTCAAGGTAGGAGCCATGATCTTTCTTCCAATATTTTGAAAAGGTCCGAAACTCTGGGAAAGCCTTTTGAAAAACGGGGTTTCTGCATTTGCATCAACGTCAGAAGGAGAGAAAAGTAGAGTTTTAATCCCCTCGGAAGTTTTATATTGGATAATAAACAATCTGTTGATTATATGAAGAAACGGCGTAGGAAGACTAAATGCATTTAATAAAGCATATTTAGTAGGATATGGCACTCGGACCAAATCAAAGGATTTGTAATATACTATTTGTGGCCCCGATAAGAATTTATCTCTAAATCTTCTCGCTCTTTTACGAACATCTTCCAAACGATCCACTGGAGCAGGAAGACTTCGAGAACCTAAAAAATCTTTGATCGGTTTTAAGCTAGTATCTTTTTTAGAAGACGGTTTTTTGACTAACTTGGAAATATTTACCTTTGCCATAAGTTCATCCCTTCACATTTATTTCTGTTCCCGTTCTCAAAAATGAAAACGGGATTATCTGATAAAACTTTTTTATAAAAACTTAAAACGGTTTGTACAAAGCCAAGTAAGCGGAGAATGTACCAAGCACTGGAAGACCGAACCAAAGTATTTTTGCGAACTCAGGTTTTTTATAATAAGCAGTCAGTAGTCCGCCAAAGATCAGCCAGATCGCAATTTTAGCAATTACCCAACCAGGGAAACTAGTCAGAAGTCCAATTCTGGCTAACATTCCAAAACCGCCCAAAAGTATGAGTGTCATACCAATTCCATGAGCGGAAGCGATAAACTTTTTAGGAGCGTTCTCTTTTGTGCCTCCTCCTAATACGTGAAGTGCAAGACCACCGTACGCGGAGAATAAGAATAAAATACCAAGGATATGAATGAGTTTATAAACCGGATAAGAAATCATAGGTGATCATTCTTAAGATCCTTTGGTCTTATGGAAAGCGAAAAACGTTCTTCTACTTTTCCAAAAGATGTTGTACTCCGACCCAATTCCCAACCGGCGGAGCTTCTATATATTCTTGGCAACGTTTTCTATATAAAATGGCCACTATATCTTCCGGATAAACTTTTAGGGCTTGCTCGAAATTCTGCAAGGCTTCCTTAAAATTTCCTACCTTATATAGAATGATCCCTCTAGAGATCAAAGCCAGAGTAGCGTCTTTCAGTTTGCGAATATGAGGATCGTCCGATTCATAAATTTCGTAGATGATGATAGGTTGGCTTTTCCCTTTGACCACCACAGAGTCCACTTCTCTGATCGCAAGTTCATCTGCGATAGTAAGACTAGACAAAGTATTTTGAGTGATTAGGATATCCGCCTTATACAAATTTGTAAGACTTTCTAAACGAGATGCAACGTTTACTGTGTCGCCAATTACAGTTGTGTCCAGTCTATGGGAAGAACCTACAGTCCCTAACATCAGATTCCCTGTATTAATTCCGATACCGATCCGAACACCTTTTACATGTCCGTGATTACCCTTTACTTCTTCTTCGAGTTCTCGGACCCTTCTTCTCATATCGATGGCTGCAAGAACCGCCCTGTCCGCCGCAGACTTACCTTCCCAATTGTTCTCGGAATGGATCACTCTTTCTGCGGAGAATAATGCAAGGATCGCATCTCCCATAAACTTATCCACAAAACCCTCATACTTTTGGATCAGAGGTTCCATCTTAGCAAGATAGCCGTTGATAAATTTAAAATTTTCCTCAGGAGTCATCTTCTCGGAGATTGTAGTAAAAGAACGAATGTCCGTGAATAGAACACTCATCTCTCTTAACGCTGAATCTCCTAAGTTTACATCCACCGCAGAATCTTTTCCAAGCACACTTAAGAATTGCATAGGAACGAAACGGAAGAAAGCATTCTTCTGTCTTGCCAATTCCAGTTTTTGATGGCTGAGTTCAATGTTCAATTCTTCGGATTGTTTATATAGATCTATGAACCTGTTTGCAAGTATGGTAGTTAAAGAAATTACAAATAGAAGATATGCAAATTGTGTGAATCTAATTCCGGACTGGAAGAACATAGAATCCAACACATCGTAACCTGAGATGAATACGATGATGAACATACTGATCGCCATAAGAGAAGCGTCTTTTTTCCGCAGATAAACGGCTTTTCCCATGAAGTACAATAGATAAATAAGAGAAGGCAGAATAGAGATCTGCCATGCCCTTAAACTGATCATCAAATATTGGAATGGAGCGAAGAAGGAGAATAAGAATATTGCAAAACTCCATCCAGTAATAGCAAGTATCGCCTTATTCGGTAAAGTAGAGCCGTAAAAATAATCATGAAGAAATAGCAAAAATAAAGGTGCGAGCAAGGATACGGAACCATATTCAATTCTTGTAATCCAAGTGCTATCTTGTATAAAATCAAAAATGATCGTGGATCTACTCAATGAGTAAACCGCCATGGAGATCGAAAAAACACCAAAGTATAAATTATATTTGTCAGTTCTTCTTTTTGAAAAAATAAGAAGATGATACAATCCGAAAAATATATAGATCGTATTTAAACTTAGATTAAGTAAAACTCCGATCTTCTTAGAAAAATCGTATTCAACTCCTAACGTATAATCCCCATCTAAATAAAATCCAAGATCCACATTCGTAGGTGTGAACACAGGAGAAAGTACAGGATAATCTTCTTCAGAAAGATGAACCGCTGGTGCATCCCCCAACATATGAAATACTAGTTTGTTTTCTCCAGCTTGCAGGATACTTGAGTCCACCTGTAATTCCATATCCCTAAGAGTTTTTCGGATCTGCATCTTTCTGTCCGAGTTCAAATGGATCTCTTTTTGGAGAAGATGACCGTTTAAGTAAATTTCCCAGTTCTCTCCTATAAAATTTAAATAAAGTCGGATCGGATTCAAAAAAACTTGGGCCTTAGGATCAAAGTTTAAATTGAATTTTGTCTGGATGGTAAACTCTTGGACCTTGTCTGATACTGGAGTTTTATAGAGCTGGTTTAGAACGATCGGGAATTTTTCTATTTTTAAATACCCAGGTTCTGTAGGCTCGAAGCCGGATTTGAATTCTGGTTTAAATCCTTGTACGGATTCCCATTCCAATCTTTTTAGATCCAGGTCCTTCCAACCAGGAATGGGCTCTTCTTCCTGAGAACCCAGGGAATAAAAAGAGAATAAGAAAAAAGAAATGAAGAGTAAAGATCTGAAAGGTAAAGCCGGAAATTTTTGTTTTTGCACCATGCGTTATTCGACAGTAGTAATTGGATGAGAAAAACTGAGAGATTTCAAGTTTTTTAACGGATTTTTTCCTTTTCCCAAAAATGTTTTCGGTAGAAACTATCCGGAAGGGAAAATAGGAGGAAAACTTTATGTCCGACTCATGGGAAGGTAAAAAATTACCAGAAGTAAGTTTATCTAGCTCTGCAGGAAACACAGTAAATCTACCAAAAGACTCCGCAGGATCTTGGACCTTATTGTATTTTTATCCGAAAGACGATACCCCGGGCTGTACAAAACAAGCCTGCTCTTATAGAGACAATTTGGAAAAGTTCACTCAAGCAGGAGCAAAGGTCTATGGGATCAGTTCCGACTCGTTGGATAGTCATAAACAATTTATTGACAAATTCAATCTAAGTTTCCCTCTTCTATCCGATCCGAAACAAACTTTGAGCGGTCCTTTAGGAGTTTATGGAGATCAGGAATGGCAAGGTAGAGTATTCAAAGGACTTTCCAGAGATAGCTTTTTGGTAGGACCTGATGGAACCATCCGCAAAGTATGGAGAAAAGTGGATCCCACTAAAACTGTCGCAGAGACTTTAGAGGAGATCTTAAAAGAGGCCGGTGCCTAAGGCGTGATCGTAAAATACACTCTAGATACATACCAACCGCATAGACATTTATTAAAGGTGGAAATGGAAGTCCACCCAGACAAACAGGAAACATATCTTTGTATTCCGAATTGGTCCCCTGGCTCTTATAAGATCCGAGATTATTCTAAATCCATTCACCAAGTCCAATTTATACAGCCCAAGTCCGGTTGGAATCTTGAACAAACAGATCTAGATACTTGGAAAGTTTCTTCTAAGGGCGAAACATTCAAAATTTCTTATCTAGTTTATGGGTTCGAGCACACTGTAAGAACCAATTATTTCACCAGTGATTTTATTTTAGTACATCCTCCTGCAACATTCTTATATCCGAAGGATCGTTTAGATCTGGAACCTGAGTTAACTTGGAAGAATCTATCACCTTTTCGTTTTTGTTATACAGGATTAAAGAAGAAGGAAGGTTCCAAACAAACCTGGAAAGCAAAGAACTTCGACGAATTTTTCGACTGTCCGATTCTTCTTACAAATGAAAAGCAGATCAGTTTTAATGTGGAAGGATGTGAATTTGATCTAGTTATCCTGGGAGATATCGAAACAAAAGACAAGAAGAAGATCTCCAAGGACCTGGCTACCATTGTAGAGACCCAGATCAGACTTATGGCCGGAACGGAGAATAAGTATTATTTATTCGTTTTAGACATGAGCGATAATCTATACGGTGGATTGGAACATTTAAACTGCAGTATCAATCAATTCGATCCGAATGGATGGTCTAATCCGGATAATTACAGAACTCTTTTAGAACTTTTATCTCATGAATATTTCCATCACTGGAATGTGAAAAGAATTCGCCCGATCGCACTTGGACCTTTCGATTACCAAAAACCGAACTTAACAAAAGAATTATGGATCGCAGAAGGGGTTACAAGCTTCTTCGATGCATATTTTCTACTTCTTTGCGGGAGCTATTCTCCCCAACAATATTTGAATAAACTTTGGAAAGATATACAAGAGCTGGAAGAATCTTTTGGAGAATCCTGGATGAGTCTGGAAGATTCCAGTTTTACCGCTTGGACCAAATATTATAATCGCCCTTTCGATCCTAATTTTTCAAATACAGGGATCTCTTATTATACAAAGGGTGCGATTCTATCATTAAGTATGCATCTTCATATCCTCAAAGAAACCAAAGGCAAAAAATCCTTGGTGGATATAATGATCGCCTTAAATAAACAGTACCATCAGGAGAAAAAAAGAGGGTTTACCAAGGCAGAATTTTTCCAAACCGCGAAGAAAGCTACCGGCCTGGATCTGAAATTGGAATTCGATCCTTATATTATTGATCCGAAACGTATTCCTATCGAGAAGTATCTACATTTGATCGGAGTAGAAAGAACTGCTTCGAAACCTAAAATAGAATTAGGATTTAGGGTGAAGGAAGAAAGAGGAAGAATGATCGTAAGTAAAATTCTTCTCTCCAAATCCGTAAAAGAAACTGATATCAATCTAGGCGATGAATGGATCGCGATAGGTGATAGAAGAATTCTTCCAGGTAACTTTAAAGAATTATTAAATCAGTACCAGCCTGGAAAAAAAGCAGACCTTCTTCTTTCCAGAAGAGGAAAGATCTTAAAAAGAAAGATCAAATTTGATTCTTCTCCTTCCGGAAATGAACTTTGGATTGATGAAAAAGCAAAAGATTCGGTTAAAGAATTGAGAGAAGTATTTTTGAATTTGGGAAAAGAACCTAAAGTTTCGAAACCTTCTTCTAAGAAGACTAAATCGAAGTAATTCCTCCGTCAACAGTCCAGTTTGCACCATTGATATAACCGGACTCGGAAGAAATTAAAAAAGACACAACTCTTGCAATCTCTTCCGGAGAAGCGATCTTCTTAACAGGTGTCATCTCTATTATCTTTTTGCGATGATCATCTACCTGATCTTCTTGGATCCCCATTTTGGTTTCCATATAACCTGGACTTACTGCGTTAGATGTGATCCCTTTTTCTCCCCATTCAGCAGCGATAGATTTCATAAAACCTATGACCCCATGTTTGGAAGAAGAATAAGCAACAGACAGCGCACTCCCTTGCACAGACAAAGAAGAAGCTATATAAACAAATCTTCCGAATTCTTGTGCGCTGAAAATCGGAAGTAACGATTTTGTAATTTGAAAAGCGGAGCGAAGGTTGATGGAAAAGATCCTGTCCCATTCTTCCAAAGAAACTTCGGTGATTTTATGATAAGGGCCGCCGTAACCCGCGCAATGTATAAATCCTCGGATAGAAGAAGAAGTTTCAGACTTCAGACGATTGCAAGCATTCTCCAATTCATCGGAAGAAGTCAGATCTATTTTTTGGAATATTTCGTTTGGATGAAGTTTGTCCGGAGAAACTAGATCCCAATTTAGGATCTTATATCCAGAATTTCCTAATTCGGAAACAAGAGCGCGGCCAAGGCCCCCACTTCCTCCAGTGATTAAAATTGTAAACATTTCCGAATCGACGTACAAGTGGGGAACGATTTCTCTGTTTGGTATGGAACATTCCTTTGAGAGGGTCAACAATATTCTGGAGGCCCTTCCCTATATTACAAAATACTCCGGGAAAACTGTGGTCATCAAGTATGGTGGAGCCGCAATGGCAAAGGCAGACTTAAAGGAATCCTTCGCAAAAGATATCGTTCTTCTAAAATATGTAGGCATCCATCCAGTCATCGTTCATGGAGGTGGGCCGGAGATTAACAGGCTTCTAGACAGCCTGAATATTCCAACTGAGTTTGTTCATGGTCATAGAGTCACAAACGAAGAGACTATGGACGTGGTGGAGATGGTTCTCACAGGAAAAGTTAATAAACAGATCGTTTCCATGATCAATAAAGAAGGTGGAAATGCTGTCGGGCTTTCTGGAAAAGACGGAAATCTAGCGGTCGCCTCGAAGACAAAAATAGAAATAGATGTAGAAGGAAAAAAATCCGAACTAGTCGATGTAGGTCTTGTGGGTAAGATCGACAAAATAGATCCTACAGTCATTTTATCTCTCCAGGAAAAAGGTTTTATCCCAGTCATTTCTCCTGTGGCTGAATCTGCATCAGGAGAATCTTTAAATATAAACGCGGATACTTTTGCGGGAGAATTGGCGGGCGCTCTCAAAGCAGAGAAGCTGATCCTTCTTACAGATACGAGTGGGATCCTGATAGACGGGAAACTTGTAACAGGTTTGAACCGGGCCTTAGTAAAAGATTATATTCGAAAAGGAGATATCACCGGAGGAATGATCCCTAAAGTAGAATGTTGTCTTTCTGCGATCGATCAAGGAGTGAGAAGGACTCATATTATTGACGGAAGAGTCCCCCATTCTATCTTAATCGAAATCTTTACTGATCAAGGGATCGGTTCCTTGATCGAATAAAAGGAAATTCCGAATCTCCTTGACAGGAGTTGGATTTAGGCTGGAATAAGCCCTCCCGATTTGAAAATCTCTCAAAAAAAGAAGTATTCCCGGACCAAATGAGTTTCAAACAGCTCTCCTTAGCTCTTATTTCAGACATTACCGCCAGGATCAACTCCACCGACGATCTGGAAGAACTTTTGGGAATTATTATAGAGACCACAAAAGATGTACTCAATACGGAAGGATGTTCCCTTCTGCTCTATGATCCAGACGAAGATTGTCTAGTATTCCAAGTCGCCAAAGGTGATAAGGGGGAATCCCTTACCGAATTAAAAGTCCCTAGAGGAAAAGGGATCGCTGGAATGGTGTTAGAAAGTCTGGAACCAGTCATCGTAAACGATGCAGAAAACGATCCTAGAATTTATAGAAACATAGACGACGCAGTTGGATTCACCACAAAGAACCTGATTTGTGTTCCGATGAAGGCACAGGGTGAGATCCAAGGAGTTCTGGAAGCGGTAAACTCTTTAGAAAGGCCTGAATTTACTAATAAAGACATTAAAATATTAGAATATCTTTCTGATCTTGCGGCAATCGCGATCAGGAACAGAAGGTTGATCCGCGACTTAAAAGACCGTGCAAGAGAATTAGATTGTCTTTACCAGATCAGCCAGGCGATTTCTAATATTAGTGAGTTGGATCAGTTCTTAAATCTGACTGTTAACTCAATTTCCGATGTTTTAGGTGCGGAAAGAGTTTCTTTGATCTTCCAAAATCCTAGGACAAAAGCGTTCGAACTTTCTAAATCCATTGGTTTCAGTTTGGAAGAAGAATCCCATTTGGTGGATGAGTCTCGAGGGATTTTAAACGAAATCTTATCCCAAGGAAAAGCAATCTTAGTACAAGGGCAAACGGATATTAATCCGGACCTTCTCACACCGAATCGTTATAAGACTAGATCTTTCGTCTCTGTTCCGATCCGTCAGGATGGTACAATCATAGGTGTCTTGAATGCTGCGGATAAGATGAGTGGAGATAGTTTCTCTCATCAGGATCTTTCTATCTTAAGCACAATTTCCAACCAGATCGCAGAGGCTTATAATAGTCTTTTGGCAAAAAACCAAAAAGAGAAGTTAACCTCTATCCGAAGAGATATGCAAATTGCTTCTCAAATCCAGATCAACTCTCTGCCGAATATTCCTAAGAAGATGCATCTACTGGAGATTGAAACTTCTTACACTGCATCCAAAGAGATCGGTGGGGACTTTTATGATCTGATCTATCATAATCCTGACGAAGTAAGTATCTTAATCGCAGACGTTTCCGGAAAAGGGATCGCGGCTGCTCTATTTATGGAATTTTCCAAGACGATTATCGCCGGTGAAGTGGCACGTAACTCTTCTACAAGCATCAGTCTTATGGGAGCAAATCGGATCATCCAGGAGAAGTCCGGTTATTTTATGTTCGTCACTGTGATGCTCACTCGTATCAATATGCTCAAAAAAAGAATACGTTATTCTAGTGCGGGCCATAACGAGCAGCTATTATATAAAGCTAAGGAGAAGAAGGTACTACTTCTCTCCGGAAAAGGAATGCCTTTAGGTATCAAAGAGTCAGAGATAGAAGAACATGAAGTAGAATACCAGCCTGGTGACCTTCTCGTTCTATACACTGACGGAGTAAGCGAGACTACGAACAAAGACGGAGAAATGTATTCTCTGGAAAATCTCGCAAAATTAATAGAAAGAAACGGGGATATGCCCGTGGAAAATCTAAAAGAGCTGATCTTAGATACTACCGACGCATTCAGAGGAGAAGCAGATCCTCATGACGATTACACTTTAGTAATGGTCCGACTCAATTAGGATTTTATAATCCGATCATCCTGATATCTATTTGATCTCGGAACTTCTCCGACTATAGTACTATTCCGCCACCATATGAGCTGGTTGCCCCGTAGAAGCCAGTAATGTTCTCCATAAAGTACTTTTGGTAGGCTGAAGAACCTTTCTTTCTTGGATAGCTATATCGATCGGAAGATGGGTAAACACATTATTCCACATGCCGATCACTATATCCGTTTTACCTGCCATTGCCGCATGCACTGCATTCTGGGCCAAAAATCCGCAGAATATAGAATCCTCAGGGTTTGCAGGAATCGAACGAATGATATAACTTGGATCTATATATTTCACATTCACTTCTATCTTCTCTGCTTTGAAGAAGTCCTGGATGGAATTTTTGAGATACACTCCAATATCGCCTAATTTTAGATTTCCGGAAGCGTCTCTTTCTTCGTTTTTGCCGAAAAACTTTTGGCCCGCACCTTCTGCCACAATGATCACTGCGTGTTCTCTCGTTAAGATCCTATTTTTTAAAACATCTAAGAAGGAACCTTTTCCTTTCAGATCAAAATCGACTTCAGGGATCAGGCAATAGTTCACGTTTTGAGAAGCCAGAGCTGCGTTCACTGCGATAAAACCGGAATGCCTACCCATCAATTTTACTACACCGATCCCATTTGGTGCACCTTTCGCTTCCACATGAGCACATTCTACAGCTTCCATCGCTTTGGAGAAGGCGGTAGAAAATCCGAATGTTTTTTGAACATAATTGATATCGTTATCTATAGTTTTGGGAACCCCAATGACGGAGATCTCTTCCCCCCTTCTGTCTATCTCACTTACGATCTCTTTGGCTCCTCTTAAGGTTCCATCTCCTCCGATGCAGAATAACATCTTAACTCCATACAAAGAGAGTCTATCTACCATGTCGGAAGGGTCTTGGTTTCCTCTGGAAGATGCGAGAATGGTACCTCCGTCCCTTCCGATATGAGCTACATTTTCCGGATTTAGCTCGATAGGCTTATGATCAAATTTTTTGACAAGGCCTTGGTAACCGTAAGGAAATCCAAGGATACGTTTAACCCCGTATCTATAATTTAATTCCATTACGATGCCTCGGATCACGTCGTTGATCCCTGGACAAAGCCCTCCACAGGTCACGATCCCGGCAGTCACTTCTTTTGGGTCGAAGTAGATCTTCTTTCGAGGACCCGCTTGTTCAAAAAATTCGGCTCCTTCTCCAATATATTCCTTCCAGCTCTCTTCCGTTTCGAATACCGTCTTGAAAACTACCTTGGATTCGTCTCCGGTGTAATATTCATAAGCGGCAGGACTTTCAATTTTGCAAGGTCCGAAATTTCTGATCTTTGTGTTCATTTATACCGATTCCAGGTGAATTATAGAAGGTCTTATTTTTTGGGAAATATGACGGAATTTTCATTGGCAAAGCAGATTATTCCGTCATATATCAATAAATATAGGATGAGAACCGAGAAGATGACATATGATTCCAAATCTCTTCCTAAACGTAAACGCTCGTTCTTTAGAAAGACCTTCCCTTCCCTCTTGCAGGTGATTTTTCCTTTTGTAGCGAGCCTGTCCGTAATATACGGAGAGAACAGTTCTACTTTTTTCTGGGATTCTTTCGACAACTTTTCTAAAAATACGGCCCTATTTTCCCAAAAGGAAATATCTGAAGGCAAAGTCGAGAAGGAAGAACATAAGGTCCAATTTTTCTCTTCTCTTACATTCAAATATCCTTATGAAATGAAAGTGTTTCAGGAATATATACCGACCGAATCTTCATCCGCATCTTTCAATTCTATTCCAGGACTTCCTAATAAATTACCAAACCAACCTAGGATACTTTTACAGAAGAGGGAATTTTTCGCTCTTTATCCTTCTCTAGGAAGAGAAGAAGTTTTTGTAATGGCGATGAGTATGGGCCAAAGCAAGGACAATAAATCCGAGGCTTATGTAGGAGCTAATACTGAAAGAAGAGCGTTCGATTCTCTGACAGACGTGAGAGCCACTTCTTCCGTTATGCCTGGTCTAGGTTCTAACCTTTCTAGAGGTTTGGACAACCAAGCTGGGAATTTACTCTTCGGATATTTACTCGGAAGAGCGGGGATCCAAATGGACTTGGGCTGGAGAATGGCAGGAAATAACGTAGGTTTGGCGATCCCAGAGTCTGCGAAATCTTCCATCGGGATCAGCTATTCCTTGGTCTCGAATTCCAGCAGCTTGAACAAGATGGACTTCTTCCTACAAGTATCCGGGATCAAAAGATTTAACGACAAAAGTCTTTTGCAGATCGATACTCCTCAAGCTTTCAGAGGATGGCAACAAGGTTACGAGTATTATGTGAACCCTGGATTTTCGATCTCTACAAAAAACTTAAGTTTCGAAGGTTTAGTACGTTTACCTCTTCACCAACCATTTCCAAATACGGACGGACTCTTAACACCTGAAATCCAAGGTATGCTCGGGGTAAAATACAAATTCTCGGACAGTTCTCCTAACCTACAAAAATAAAAATTAATTTTTTATAATATAATCTTACCGGTCCCCAGTAAATCTTCCAAAGCCAGGAGAAAGGCCTATGAAAAAAATCAAGTTCCTAATCTTATTCTGCGCCGCAACTGCTATATTCGCCGATGAAGTAGTTTATACCAAAACAGGAAAGAAAATAATCCTTAAAGAAAATTTCACCTGGCAATACGCACCTGAACAAAAAGTAGATCCTTCTAAAAAATTAAATACAGGCAGATCTATCCTGAAGGGCGCCGATCAAACAAGTCTGATCAAAAGTAAATCAGGAGTATATTCCGTTTTTTATAATTCAACTCTTTGGACAAGCGTGACCGAAAATCATGAATTTGCGGAGTTTCATTTCGTAAACCAGGCAAGAACTGGAAACGCAATGGTTATTTATGAAGGATTAGAGATCCCATTAGAATCATTTCCTGAATTAGTTTTATTAAATGTAGTAAAGACAGATCCGGATGCGAGGATCATTAATATTGAAGATTGTTCCGTAAACGGAGTCCCAGGAAAGATCGTCACTTATACCGCTCAAATCAAAGGCCTTAGATTTATTTTTTATTCTTTTCTATCTAGCGGTAATTTCGGTTCCATTCAGTTCTCTACTTTTACTTTGGAAAGCCAATTCGAGAAAGAGAAGGCGAACTTTGAAAAGGTGATCTCTGGGTTTGTTTTGAACTAGGGTTGTAGTAACTTCGACGAGAATTAGAAGCACGCGATCCAATATAGATCGCGGAATTTGAATTCAGGTCTGAATTTTGTCGAAGATACTACAAAATTTGCATTTTCTGAAAGGAAAGCTGTAGATCTAACTTGTTAATTTGCTCTTTCTTTCTGCCAAATCGCAGAAAGGAAGTAGTTTTGCCGGATGTAGTATCTATGACCTCGACCCGAGTCTCCATCACAGGACAGGCAACCTCTTCGCAGCTGATCTCACTCAGCTTTAAGCGTAGATCTTCCCTGCCAAGCTTCTCCCTGATCTTAGATGCCAACCAAGGATGGAATGGAAACTCTGTTCCAGGCTCCGATTCATCCTGGTATTCAGAATGAACCGGATTTGTAGTAACTTCGACAAATCGTTTCATTAAAGATTAGACTCTCGAAACCGCCTCTTGGGGATCATAAGCCAAATTTGGAGAAAGCCATTTTTCTACATCGGAAACGGTCATTCCTTTCCTATTAGCATAATCTTGGATCTGGTCCTTATTGATCTTCGCCACGGCAAAATACTTAGCATCAGAATGAGCAAAGTATAAACCACTTACGGAACTTGCAGGCATCATCGCAAAATGTTCCGTGAGAGTAATACCTGTATTCTTCTCCACTTCTAATAGATCGAATAAGGTCCTCTTCTCGGTATGATCCGGACTTGCAGGATAACCTGCCGCAGGACGAATACCCTGATAACGTTCTCGGATCAATTCTTCGGTAGAAAGATTTTCATTAGCCACATAACCCCAAATTTCTTTTCTGATCTTCAGGTGCATGTATTCAGCAAAAGCTTCTGCGAAACGATCGCCTAAGGCCTTTGCCATGATGGAATTATAATCATCCAAGCGAGAATCGAATATGGATGCAAATGCTTCTACTCCATGGCCAGCAGTGACAGCAAAACCACCAATATAATCAGCGACTCCACTTTCTTTTGGGGCAATATAGTCCGCTAAACAATAGTTAGGTTCGTCTTTTTCTTCTTTGCTGATTTGTTGACGAAGAGTATGAAAAACAGTCTTAATTTTTGTCCTGGTTTCATCTTCGTAGACTTCGATATCGTCGCCGACACTATTCGCAGGGAAGACGCCGATCACTCCTCTGGTCGTATACCTTTTATTAGAAACGATATCTTCTAATAATTTCTGAGCGTCTTTAAATAATTCTTTGGCTTGTTTACCGTAAGTTTCGCTTTCCAGAATAGAAGGATAACGTCCTTTTAACTCCCAAGCCTGGAAAAATGGGGACCAATCTATATAAGGAACAAGTTCCTCTAGAGAGATCTCGTTATCAAAAACTCGAACTCCTACAAAGTTCGGCTTAGTTACCTTGGTTATATTCCAATCCGTAACGTATTTATTTTCTCGGGCATCTTCGATAGAAACAAGTTTACGATCGCTTCTAGTATTAAAATAAATTTCCCTTTGGATCTTTTGTTCTTCTTTAATCTGTTTTATATAATCCGGTTTCAAAGAAGGACTCAAAAGTTTTGAGACTACGTTCACAACTCTGGAAGCATCAATTACGTGGACCACAGGTTGATCATACTTTTCAGAAATTTTTACGGAAGTATGAGCAGAACTTGTAGTAGCACCACCGATCAACAGAGGAATATCGAAACCGGTTCTTTTCATTTCAGAAGCTACGTGAACCATTTCATCCAGAGAAGGAGTGATGAGCCCGGATAAACCGATGATATCTACATTCTCCTTTCTTGCTTCTTCTAAAATTTTCTCACAAGGGACCATTACTCCGAGGTCTATCACTTCGTAATTATTACACGCGAGAACTACTGCCACGATGTTTTTACCAATATCGTGAACATCTCCTTTCACTGTAGCGATCAAGAATTTTTGCTTTTTAGAAGCCTGAGCTTGTTTACGGTTCTCTTCTTCCATAAATGGTAGAAGGTAAGCTACGGACTTTTTCATTACCCTAGCACTCTTGACTACTTGAGGAAGGAACATCTTTCCGGATCCGAATAGATCACCCACGACCCTCATTCCGTCCATCAAAGGACCTTCGATCACTTGTAATGGTTGATCGTATTTGAGTCTTGCTTCTTCCGTATCTTGGTCTATGTATTCTACGATTCCTTTTACTAAAGAATATTCTAATCTTTGCTCTACTGTTCCTTCTCTCCAGGCCTCTTCTTTTTTCTCGACCTTCTCACCTGACTTAAAGGATTCTGCAAATTCTATCAATCTTTCAGTCGCATCAGATCTTCTGTTTAAGAGAACGTCTTCTACTCTCTCCAAAAGATCCTTAGGAATTTCTTCGTAAACTGCTAGCATACCTGCGTTTACAATCGCCATATCCATTCCAGCTTTGATCGCATAGAATAAGAATGCAGAGTGCATTGCTTCCCTTACTGGGTTATTTCCACGGAAAGAGAAGGAAATATTACTTAAACCACCGCTGATTTTCGCACCTGGACAAACAGCTTTGATCTCTTTGATTGCTTCTATAAAATCGACTGCATAATTATTATGTTCTTCTATCCCCGTCCCTACAGTCAGAATGTTCGGATCGAAGATAATATCAAAAGGAGAAAAATCCGCTTTCTCCACTAATAGATCATAAGCTCTTTTGCAAATACGGACCTTATCGTCCTTTGTAGCGGCCTGACCTTGTTCATCGAAAGCCATTACGATCACAGAAGCACCATACATCTTGATCGTTTTTGCCTGTTGTAAAAACTTTTCTTCTCCTTCTTTCAAAGAAATAGAGTTTACGATCGGTTTTCCTTGGATACATTTTAATCCTGTCTCCAAAACAGACCATTTGGAACTATCTACCATGAAAGGAACCTTCGCAATATCAGGTTCTACCGCGATCAAGTTTAAGAATTCTTTCATCGAAGCTTCTCCATCCAAAAGAGCCTCGTCGAAATTTATATCTATTACGTTAGCTCCTGCTTCTACCTGTTGCAACGCAACCGATACCGCTTCTTCAAAGTTTCCTTCTAAGATCAGCTTTTTGAATTTAGGAGAACCGGTTACGTTAGTCCTCTCTCCAATTAAGACAAAACCTGTTGCTTCATCTATATTCAAAGGTTCTAATCCGGATAATCTGGTTTTTCCTTCTATCTCCGGTATGATCCTAGGCTTTTTGCCTTGGACAGCCTTAGCACCTTCTTTAATGTGAGCCGGAGTAGTTCCACAACATCCTCCTGCAATATTCAACCAACCTTGATTGGAAAAATCGTCCAAAAAATTCCCAAATTCTTCCGGAGTTTGGTCATAGCCACCAAATGCGTTAGGCAAACCTGCATTCGGATAACAACTAATATAACAACCTGAGATCCTGGACAATTCTTCTATATAAGGTCTCATCTCTCCTGCGCCCAAGGCACAATTTATCCCTACAGAAAGAGGGTTTGCATGATAGATTGAATTGTAGAATGCCTCGATCGTCTGTCCTGACAAAGTTCTTCCAGAAGCGTCGGTGATCGTAACAGACAGAGATACAGGAATCCGTACATTCAAATCTTTGAATACGTTCTCAATTGCAACGATGATCGCTTTCAGATTTAAAGTATCAATATTCGTTTCGGAAAGAAGAATATCCACTCCCTCTTCCACTAGCGCTCTCACCTGCTCATAAAACGTTTCTACCAATTCGTCAAAGGTTACCGCACGGAATGCAGGATTATTTACATCGGGAGAAAGAGAAGCTGTTCTTGTAGTGGGCCCAATAGATCCTGCAAGGAATAACGGCTGATCCGGATGAGTTTTGGAGAACTTTTCCATTGCAGCGCGGGCAACCTTCACTGCCTTTCTATTCAGCTCATCAACATAAGCTTCTGCATTATAATCTGCTTGAGAAATTCTGTTTGAGCTAAACGTATTCGTTTCTAATATATTCGCTCCTGCTTCCAAAAACTTATAATGTATTTCTTCGATCACTTCCGGTTTAGTAATTACCAGAAGATCGTTATTTCCCTTTAGTGCAGAAGGATGGTCTTTAAGTCTTTCGTCTCGGAAGTCTTCTTCTCCCAAACCATACCTTTGGATCATAGTTCCCATTGCGCCGTCAAGAACCAGTATTCTTTCTTCTAATAACTTTAGAAGTTCTTGTGCTTTTGGGTTTGTATATGTGGGAAATTTATGTTTCATAATTCTTTAATATTGCAGTGTTTGTCTAGAAGAGGTTTTTTAAGATCGTTGATCATTGGTAACGTTTTCGATTCTTTTGCGTTCAAAACGATCCAATCTTTCCATATCACCGGCACCTCATCCTCCGGGAAGATGGCATTCACCGGACATTCTCTCAAACAATCATTACAATTGATACAAATGTCCGGATCTATAACTAAGTAGTCCTTTCCTTCTCGGAAAGCTTCTACAGGACAGGCAGCAGCACAGTAAGTAATTTTGCACCCTACGCAGGGCTCAGTTACTACGTATGCCACCGACCTCTCCTTTATCGATTAATAGCGGTAGTGTTCCGGTTTGAACGGACCTTCTACCGGCACTCCGATATACTCAGCTTGTTTAGCGTTTAATGTGGTTAGGCGAACTCCTAATTGCTCCAAATGTAACGCTGCAACTTTCTCATCTAATTTTTTAGGCAATCTATAGACGCCGATCTCGTACTTATTGTTCCAAAGTTCGATCTGAGCCAATACTTGGTTCGTGAAAGAACAGGACATTACGAAAGATGGGTGACCAGTTGCGCAACCCAAGTTCACCAAACGACCTTCTGCAAGAACGATGATGGATCTAGCATTCTCGAAAGTGTATTTGTCTACTTGAGGTTTGATTTCTTTCTTAACTACGCCCTTTTCAGCGTTCAATCTGGACATTTGGATTTCAGTGTCGAAGTGTCCGATATTGCAAAGAATCGCGCCGTCTTTCATTGCTTTCATGTGTTCAAGGGAAATAATGTCGTCGTTTCCTGTCGCAGTTACTACAATATCCACGAATTCAATCGCATCTTCTACCCTTAGAACTTGGTATCCTTCCATTACTGCCTGAAGAGCGCAGATTGGATCGATTTCAGTAACGATTACTCTAGCGCCGAAATTGCGTAAAGAAGCAGCAGAACCCTTCCCAACGTCTCCGTAACCACAAACAAGAGCAACCTTTCCAGCAAGCATCACGTCAGTTGCACGTTTGATACCGTCTGCTAATGATTCTCTACAACCGTATAAGTTGTCGAATTTAGACTTGGTAACGGAATCGTTCACGTTAATCGCAGGAAGTTTTAACTCGCCTTTTTTGAGAAGTTTTTCGAGGCCTTTTACTCCTGTAGTAGTTTCTTCAGAAACTCCTTTGATCTCTGCAAGAAGTTGAGGATATTTCTCGTGAACATACATGGTGAGATCTCCACCATCGTCCAGGATCATGTTAGGGCCTTTTCCATCTTCGAAGAAAATGGTTTGCTCAACGCACCACCAGTATTCTTCCTCTGTTTCACCTTTCCAAGCGAACACAGGAACTCCGGTTTTTGCGATAGCAGCTGCTGCATGGTCTTGTGTAGAGAAGATATTGCAAGAAGACCAACGAACTTCCGCTCCAAGCTCAGTTAGAGTTTCAATCAGGACTGCAGTTTGGATAGTCATGTGAAGGGAACCCGCAATACGCGCACCTTTCAGAGGCTGCTTCCCTTTATATTCTTTGCGTAAGGACATCAGACCTGGCATTTCTTTTTCTGCCAGAATGATTTCTTCGCGACCCCAGTCCGCGAGAGAAATGTCTTTAACCTTATATTTTAAACCTTTTTCTTGTATTGTAGCGGACATTAAAGTCCTCCTCTTTTCTTAGCTTTAATTATTAATACTTTGAAGTATTTCTGAGATTCTACTTCTTCGATAGATTCAAGACTAAAGCCAGTATGGTTCAGCCAATCTGTGAGAAGTTCCGACTCGAATCCGAGCCATAAATCGGCGAAATTATCGCGCATGATTTCTTGGTTGTGTTTCTTTAAATCTACGATGATGAAAACACCATCGTCTTTTAGAACTTTATGTATTTCTTTCATAGCCTGAGGCGGGTTGGAAAGGTGGTGGAGGACCATCGAAGCTACGACAGAATCTGCCGACTGGCTCAGATTCTCAGGCAAAGTTTCAATCTCAGAAGTAAACAATTGAACTTGAGAATTATTCAAGAAGGAACTTCTTGCCTCTTTAATCATCTTTTCAGAAGAATCGATCCCGATCACTTCCTGGCTCTTCGTCAATAAATAAGGAATTAAGCCGCCAGGACCGCATCCAAGGTCTAAGATCCGACGAGAATGTTCCGGAAGTAGATCAAGGATCTTATTTCTATATAAAACCGGATCCAGAACATCACTTTGGATGCTTTCCCAATTCTGAGCGACATCATCGAAGTATTTTGATCTTTTCAGATCTCTTTGTCTGAGTATATCTTTAGTCTTAGTGAAATCTTGTTCTGAATATGGAAGATTCTTTTCAAAATCCAGAAGAAGTGTATGAAATCTTGCAGAAAAATCTTGTGAATCGTCGTTTGAAACTTTAGGGCTATAATATACCCAAGAACCTTCACGTTGAAATGTCAAAAATCCTGCATCCGCTAATATCTTTAGATGCCTAGAGATCCTGGATTGCCCCATGTCCAAAACTTCCGTTATTTCCTGAACATTGAGAGGAGCAATAGAGAGTATCCGAAGAACTCGAATACGGGTTTCATCTGATAACGCCTTTATCGCGAGTAGAATGTCCCGGTCCTGAAAAGTTCCCTTTCCCGCAGAAAGCGCAACGATTGAATCTGAGTAAGTTTCGACAGATTCTCTTTCTAAGAATGTATCCTTTAGCGACATTTTCAAGGGCCTTCTAACGAGATATCAAGATATCTTGATTTCTTCAAGCAAAAATTGTCTCTTTTTTAAGAGTAATTATGTCTTACCAAATAATCGTTACGATACGAATGCTAATTCCAATCTGGAGATCCCCTTTCCAGGATAAATTTACGAGGCCAACCTACTAATATAATCCGAACCTCTCTTGTTTCTAAATTCAAAACACGGCGAATATCTATGATCCTTGAAGTCGGCGCCTTTCGATTTCGCCAAAAATGAGAAAGAATTCTTTCATCTACTTCAAGTGAGTCCCAATGAATCATTAATACGATTATGTAATTCATTGAAACTCCATGTGCGAGAGCTACATTTCTTAACTCCTGATAATTTTCTTCTTTCGGACGATAACTATGACGGACCAGGCTTTGGCCTTTAGCCTGAAAGGAAGTTCGGAGTGGGTTTCGTCCAATATATCTCTGGGACTGAAGCAACAAGCTATACTTCTCTTGCAAACGCCTCAAATATCTTGGAAAGTTTCGTTTACAATCGACAGGAACTTTTCTCCAAAGCCTTTCCGGAACCAATGCCGTAGACGGATATCGATTCTGAACAATCTTTGCCTTTCGTTTGAGCTTCTCATTTTGGAAAACGGTAGAGATCATACTCTCTTCGTTTCCCAAACTTAAGTTATTGCGTGAGGATTTTTAAATTGTCGAAGTTACTACAGCAGAATAAATTACATATCCTGCTTAGTTTGATTTAATAATTCTTGATTCTGGAGTTTCTGATCTCGAAGAATCTTATAATTTTCTTCCATGATCTTCTTAAAACCATCTAAAATTTTCATTTTCTCGCGCATGAATTCTTCCAAAGGCTGTTTAAGAAGACCTTGAGGAGATACTATAGCTTCTTCATCTCGTTTTAGCGGAAAGTTCTTTCCATTTTCTGTAGTAACTCCGACCTCTCCTTCCTTCACAAAGATTCCGTTTGGCACATCTGAATCTTCATTATCAGGATTTTCTTTGCGTTGAGCTTCGTTTTCTTCGCAAACTACAAACTGCGTGCCTCGAACGCCCGCATTATAAGAAGGTGCAGTGATTGTAAAATCTTCTTTCTTAGACCCCTTATCGACCCGAGCAAAGACTTTGCCAGAAACGAGTTCTAATTTTGATTTATTCGCCTTTTTGTCGGAACTTAGCTCAGCAATTTTCACTTTCGTAAAAGCTGCAATACGAACAACAACGGAAGGACCGATTTGAAGGTCCACTTTTCCTTCTTTCGTTTCAAGTTCATCCTGCTTTTTTAAGATAGAATTCTTTTTAAGACTTATCTTTTTCCCCTCTTGGGTTCCGGAGACATCGCCCACAACAAACAGCACAATTGCAATTTCTTCTTCTGCAAATAAAGAAGAAGGTAAAGCAACTAAAGTAGAAAAAATGACAACGGCAGATACAAGTGCTCGGTATTTCATGTGACGGTTTCCTATAACACTAATTGATTCAATAAAGCTGTAGTAGAATCTACTAGATCCATTAGAATAGCAACAATTTGAAACTTACTTTTTAGAAGAATTTTGTAAATTAAATCTGGAATAGTGGGCTTTCAGGGAGAAATGTCCATTCTCTATCGAAGAATCTACTGATTCGAAAGTCAATTCTGTCTCCTGAGAAGTAATTACTGGAAATCCATAATGCTTATTTTTATGCGAGATCTCTTTCTTTTGCTTCTTCCGATCGGAAATGAAATCCAGATGGCTTTGCAGTCTATTTTGTAGTATCTTCGACGAAACATTCATTGCGCCAAGAAGCCTCTTCCTTGCAATTTCAAGAATCCCCTCATCTACGTCATATCCAACACTATTTCTGCAGGCAAGAAGAGCCGCTAGCGATGCGGTCCCCGTTCCCAAAAAAGGATCCAACACTGTATCCCCCTTTATGGAAAACATGTTAACCAATCGATAGGCGAAATCTAGAGGAAACGCGGCAGTTCTTTCCCGCGAAGCTCCTACATCCTTAAAAATCTGCCTTTCTCCCTTTAAATCCCAAATATCCGAGAACCAGACATTTCTTTCTTCCCAGAAAAAGGCGCTATTTCGTCGGATCTCCGTCTCAGATTTCGAATACTTTCTCAATCCTCCTTTCCGAAGGACAAGAATATACTCATGCTCGTAGGTAACATAGGCCCCTACTGGATACATTCCGGAACCCATAAACTTGGTTGGGGAATTAGTTTGCTTTCTCCAAAGAATATCTGGCAGCGAAGAAAAGCCGAAGTTACGACAAGCCTGTAAAATCCTCGAATGATTCGAAAACAGACTAAATTCACCTCCGATACTACGAGTAGCATCTCCAATGTTTACAAGCAGGATCCCGCCTTCTTTCAAAACTCGGAAACATTCGCTCCAAACTTTATCCAGTTGTAAATGCATTGCCTCGAAGGCTTCATTTCCTAAGTTTTTGGCAAGAGCACTTTTAGTATTTTTGTCCCAGCTTTTGAAGAGATCGTCCCACATTTCTACCATGGGATAAGGGGGGGAAGTTAATACGAGGTTAACGCTTTCATTCGAAAGCTTATCCATTTTTCTCGAATCGGAATTGTATAAGATATGAGAAGTTTCCGGAACGAGTATTTCCTTCATACACGTTCCGCATGTTTCAAGGGTGCCCTAAATTGGCTATTCAAATTTAGAAAGCTAAGATAAGAAGAAAGATACGTCGAAGATCCGACAAAACTCAAACCTGTTATTTCTTCCCATGGATCTTCTTATCGATCAACTCATTCAGAAGATCAGCAAGATCCTGAAACTCATCCCCGCTTCGAATCCGGATCTTGTCTACATCTTTGCCCTCCAGCAGCAATTTTAGGTTCTTCTTAATATTATAGATCGGCCCAGCCATCTTATGCGAATAGACCAAAACAAAGATCGCAGAAAGTAGAAGATATAACATAGAGAATAGTAGAATTCCCTTAAATTGGATCGAAAAAAGATCCAGGCCATGATCGTAATCCGGAAGAGCGAGCTCCTTCTCGACGAACTTGTCCTTCTCCTCTCCATTAACGATCTCAAATCCCTTTTGGTACACTTTAACAGTGTCTTGGCGAAGTCTGAAAACGACACCTTTATCATACTTGGTAGAATGGATCCAAAATAAAAATCCGAGAGTAAGAAGTAACCCGAAGATAAACAATAAAGAGAAGTTTAAGAAGAACCTTAATTGAAAGTCCTTATCGATTAGATAATTGGCAAGATGTCTTTTATAACGAGGGGTCTTTGCGGAGGGGTTTGCAGTTTCTTCAGACATGGGAATTAGCCTTCTTTGGTAGAATTTCTTTAAAATTCTCCACATGTCAAAAATATTTCGATTTTAACGAAGTTGAATCACCTCCATAACTGAATCTCTTTGGATTTTTATTTCCTTCTCTAAAGTTTGCAAATACATAAAATTTTCGTCCATGTCGACGATCACGCCTTCTAGCGTCTCACCGTTGGAAAGTAAGACCCTCTCCAATCGTTGGTATTCATTAAATAGATCATCTTCATTGGAGAAAGATTTTTCAGAACTTCTTGCAATCTCGTCCACATGAAGTTCTGAAAATTTAGCCCCAAGGTCCTTTTGCTCTGCTGAAGAAAGGAAAGTTCGCTGAAAACCCTTCGCCTCCAAGCGGATCTTTTGGCCTGGCTGCAAAACTTGCTCTCCACGGTTTGGTTCGCTGATACTCTTAGCAGCTACCCTGCCTTCTAACACGGAGACTATAGTTCCTTCCTTCAAACTTTCTCGTACTTCGAATTTTGTTCCTCTGACTTCTACCAAACCTGCTTCGGTTAGGATCCTGAACTCATCTTTTTTGAGATTCTTGTGTAGATGAACTAATATACTTCCATTACGAAGTCGGAAAGATTGTTTTCCTTCTTTCATGATCTCGAGCTCTGTGGATTCTTCCAAGATCATACCTTCTCCCTTTGCAATGCTAAGGAAAAGTTTAGATCCTGGTTCGGTCTTTAGAATTTGGCCATAACCTACAGATTCACCTTCGTTTAAGGCTAAAAGTTTTTCGGAATCGGATGAGAATAAGTATCCTTTACCGATAATTTTAGTCACGGATATTCCAAGTTCGTTCTTTATCGGAGCAACTTTAGGATTTTGTAAAATAAGAAATCCGAATGCTCCAATCAGGATTGCGGCTGCGGATGCAATAGTATATAATAGCGGTTTTTTAAAATTAATAACCTTAGAAGCTTGGGCCTTTTCGTAAATTTCTTCGAAAGAAATATTTGAAGGAGGGGAAACCCAAGATTTGGAAAGCATATCGGACAATTTATCGATAGAAGAACTGAATTCATTCTTCTCACCTTCGATCGCCTTCCTTATTTTATGTTCGAAATTTTCGTCCATTCTTCCCTTCAACAGCCTTCTCTGTATTATTCCATCGGCAGAATTTGTTTGTTTTTTGCGATCTCTACGAGCTTTCCGGTAGCTTTCACAACCAATCTGGATGCAGTTGCAATCGAGATCCCCATGATATCCGCAATATCAGCCAATGTGTATTTTTCTATATTCTTTAATACTAAAGCGTATCTTTCTCCTTCTTCTAAGTCGTCTAAACAATCCATCAATCTGGATTCCAAATCGGAAAGTTCCGTTTTTCTCTCGAAACTTTGTCCCTCTTCGCGATATGTTCCCATATCGTCCGTCCCGGATTCTTTCACCGTGGAGAACTTCTTGGCATAGTTAATCGATCGATTTCTTGCGATCGTGTATAACAGCTTTAGAGCTTGCTCTTTGTTTAAGTCGGAATTGGAATACTTCTTAAAAAAATTAAGAAATGTATCCTGCATGAGGTCTGAGGCAGTTTCCGGATTTCCCGTATACTTATACAAGAAATCAAAAATTCTCCCGTTGGATTCCCGATACAGGGTCTCCATAAAATCTTTTCGGGATGCCATTACACAAAGATTCCAACTCGAAACGCTTAATTCAAGTAATTTCCGACGGCTGTTCTAAACTATACCCTTTTCTCCTCTTCGCGAATGGGCTTTGATAGAGATAACATATCGGGTTAGGCTTTTTTACATGCAGGAGAAAAATTTGTAGGAAGGTTTACATTTTTTCGAATTTTCAATTTTAAGAAAGAGAAGAAGAAGCGCTTCGAAAGTAGATCGGCCCGAGATCGAGGGGATTGATTTTTAGAAGTTAGATAAGATTGGAGTTTTGTAGTAACTTCGACAAGAGAAGAGAGAAATCCTAGGTCCGTCGAAGTTACTATCTTAACTTTGATTCGCGATATTTCAATGAGACATAATTTTTGGCCTTCAGGCACTCCAGGTCCTTTTCAATTAGGCCGATAAAGTCTGTATCAACCCGAGAATCCAGTTAGAATGAGTCGAGCCCTTCAAGTCCTAGTCTTTTTTGTAGTAACTTCGACAATCCTCCACCCCTCCCCAGAGGTTTCCTTTCCAAACGAAACTCCTGAATCAAAACCTCTCTTAAGAGTCCTTCCCGCATTCAGAAAAGAGGAATGCGACTGGGCAATTCGCTGGGACGTTTGCCTCAGATGCATTTCGAGTAGATACAGGTATGCTCAAAGGATACATTTTTATCCTTCTGGGTTATATAGGGAACATGGATGTTATTCTGAGGAAAAAGGTTTCTTTTTGATAAAAGAAGATTAAGAGCCGGAAGAAATCCGGCCCTTTATTTATTAGAAATTACTTCTTACAAGTAGCGAGAGCTGCAAGTGATTTAGAAGATTTTAAACAAGTAAGATCGTATTTACCAGTCATACACTCTTTGAGTAGATGAGCGGAAATTTGACCTTGCATAGCTTTCAGTTTATCTGCCTGCTCTGGAGTTTGACCAACAGCAAGGTTGGAAATCAATTCGTTTACAACTGGATCACATTCTGCTTGGCTAACTTTCGCTCCGCCGCAAGAAATAAGACCTGCAAAAATTAGAATCGTAAGGATCGAAAAAAACGTGTTTTTCATGCAAAGACCTCTGCGAATTTTTAATTCTATGTCGCTAATATTAGCCCGAGTCGAATCTCTAACTAGATTAAATCGAAAATTTCCAAAACCTTGGATAATTCCGACAGTTTAACGACGAAGGCCATTCTAATGATTCCCATTCTATAGAAAAGTTATTTTTTAGTCGGGAAAATAGTTATGCCGTAATAGGAAACTGACTTTTCTCCCTTGAAGGTCAGTATTCTTTTTTTAGAGTCGAACTTCCAAGTACCTGCATTTACCAGCACTTCGAAACCTTTTCCGTAATGTATTTCCGGAAGAAAGATCTCTGCTACTGGAATTTCATCTCCTTCTTTTCGGAAGGAATATTTGAACATGGATTTTCCCATATCGAAGCTGATCGCTTCCGGATTTCCTTTGGTGCGGATCGGATAAGGTCTGGAGAATGCTCTGACTGCCCTTCCCCCATCTTCATCTATACTTTTAGGAGTGTCCAAAGAATAGAGAGAAAGATCTTCCTCGTTCCATCTATCTCCTAAACTATGAGTATTATCTGGAGTATAATTCCATAATGTATAATGTACGAAATTTTTCTCGATAGAAGTTATGATACGATCCAGAGAAGCTTCTAAGTGAGAATAATTTTTTGTTCTGAACGCCAGACGTCCATTCATGTCCATTGGGATCCCCGTTTCTCCGATCACTGTAGGACAATTATTCATCTTCTTGATAGAAACTTCTTTGATCATTCTAATCGTGTCTTCGTAAGCTTTCTCTACATTCTTCTTTCCGAATATTGGGATCTGCTTGAAAATATGAACTCCGAACCAAGGAATAAAACGTTTAAACATTAAAACGGAAACATCATACCAATGGGTCGCGTTGATTACGGTTCCTTCCCCTTTTTTTGGTTTTTCGTTCCAGTCCAATTCTAAACTTCCTGGATCCGATTCCACGAATATGGAGAATTTTTTCTGAACGGATTGTATTCTAGTTTTGAATCTTTTGATAAATGGAAGCATGAATTCAGGGTAGAATTCTATCTTTCTTCCTCTATACTTATTAAAATAATCAGGACGAAGTAACATTGGAGCGCCATTCGGGTCGTAATCCCAAACTCCATGCTGTCTCCAAATACAATGTTTTCCTTCCTGCCAAAGAGGAACCGACTTAGTATTTAATTTGGTTTTCCCTAAATTGAATCCTGTAAACCCGAGCATATAAGCATTGTTTGCTCTTACAGTTCTTCCCTCTGACAAAAACATTTCTTGGAAAGGAGAAGTAGTTAGAAGTTTTCCAAAACCAAGCCCGGAAAATTCTCCGATATTCTTTTTACCGATCCATCCAGGAGAAGGTTCATTCAAAGAATCGAATCCTAAAACGTTTTTGTATTTAGCAACCTTCTTCGCTATTTTACACATCGCTTCTATATAATGATCTTGTAAAAAGGTTTCTACATTCTTCCCGCGAATAGAAAGTTTAGGCGCAAATGTTTTTCCTCCGAAAAATAGAGTGAACATTGTAGCACAGGCATATTTCTGATAATTGAGAGGCCAAGACATTCTTCTGTAATTCCTGCCTTGAAAATGATGAACGATCGCAGTATCGGAATCTTTAATATTCTCGATATTCATTCCAACTTCTTCCAAAGTCCAACCTGGTGCTCCATCACCTCCCGTGAATCTAGACCAAACATCTTGGTGAGGATCTATAAAAACGTAGAATCCTTTTTTGTCGGCGAGTGCCACCATTCTTTCAATATAATCTAAATATGCTTGGTCGTATTTGCCTGGACCTAAATGTTCCACTGCTTCCCAAGTAACAAGAAAGCGGAGAAAGTTGAATCCCCACTTTCTCAAACGATCCAAATGTTCGGCAGCTTCCTTTTCTTCTAAAGGCCTTCCGACAAAGGAAACTTTTCTGTGATCATAAAATGTTAAGGACTGGTCGAAATGTGTGGTTCCATCCGGTTTGAATGGAAGTTTGGAACTTCCCGAAAGATTCACTCCTCTTAACTGGAGAATATATCCTTCCGAATCTATAAAATTCCCGTCTTCTACCTTGATTTCCAGCATTAGATCTTAATCTTCCCCGAATTGAATCTTAGCGTCTTCGTATCCGCGGCTGATCAGATAGTCCGCTTGCACTTGAGAGAAATTTAATATACTTCCGAAACCGAGAGAAGTCCTCGGGCCGATCACTCTGATCTTATAATCCGTTTTTTCAGGTTCGGAGAAGGACAATAATGATTTGGTAAAGCCCTTCTTCTTATTATCCTTTTGTTTTTTTTGATATTGCAGATTTGCCATAATAGTCTGAAAGGACCCGATCAAAGAAAGTTCGAACACTCTCTCGAGTCCGTCCCTTCTGTTCCGTGGAAGCCCCATATTCACTCCTCCCACAGGAGACAACAATACTACTACTATCTCTTTTGCGCCTCTTTCTACCGCAGGAAGTATCGGCACATTCGCCATCACTCCCCCATCCCAATGAGGTTTTCCATCCACATATTGCCAAGGAAAGATCAATGGTATGGCAGAAGAAGCCATCACATGTTCTATATCGATATCCTTGTTCCCGAAAAAAACAAGTTCGGCGGTCAGGATATTCACCGCAGTGATTATGATCTCCATTGGATTTTTTCGCATATTACGAAAATCTAATTGAGAATAGAGTAAATACTTTAAGGGGGTCGTGTCTGCAAGTGGCGAGAATCTGCGAAAGATCAGATCCAGGAAATCATTCCAGATGGAATATTTCATCACCTTCTGGATCTCGATGGATTTCCAAAGATCAATGATCCTGGCTGCATCCATCCCACAACCCATTGCGGAGGCGGTGATCGCGCCCACGGAAGTTCCACAGACTACATCCGGTTTGAATCCGATTTCTTCTAAATATTTTAGGACCCCGGCATGATATGCGCCTCGAGCGCCTCCACCGGATAATACCAAAGCCCGCTTCATTCCAAATATGATCCTGCCGGAGTCAGTCTTAGGTTCCTCAGGTAAATTTCAAGACGGAATATTGATTTTGAAGTTTGTAGTATCTTCGACGATTTCATGCGAGTTCGTCTTAACATGGATATCAGTAGCTAATATGAACTTAGGACCAGGATGAAAGAGAGGAGATCTTGGAATTAGCGTCGAAGTTACTACAAATTTCGCATCAGGGTTCCCTGAAACTTCGACAACATCTGGAAAGGAAGAAATTAAAACCTTCTGAGTGTCTGCGTCTAGCTATGCTAAATGCCCGAAAGTGACCAATTCTCGGAACTCAGAAAGGCCAGTGGTCTGATGGTATTGCAATAGGTCCAAGAGGGCCTTTTTGCAGGGGCCTGGGCTATTGCTCAGCCACCTCACAGGTCATTTTCTTGCTGCAACTGTCGCTACTCAACTAAACCACCTCCTTTAACGTGTGGCCAGACCATATTCTGTCGCATTAAAAAGTCAAGAAATGTCCGTATTTTTTTACGGATTTCAGAAACAAGTTTCCTAAACGTAACTTAGGAAACTATTTTCACCTTTCGGGACAGATAGAGAGCGAGAAGATTAAAACCGACCGCAAAGTAACCTACTATATCAAATCTTTCGAAAGTTCCATTCGGCAATTGGATCAGGATTGCTCCCGCAAGAAGTGCCCCAATACCTGTTGCCACACTCTGCAAGCTTGAATTCACAGACATGAAACTTCCCCTGACCTCAGGTCGAATGGCAGAAGTTAACATTGCCATAGAAGGAATAACCCGACCGGATACTAGGACCATAAAAACTGTCGTAACTCCGAGTGCCATGTAAACTGGCAGATCCTTAGGCAAATGAGTAATCGCTAGAATAGGTAGTAAGGCGAGAAGAACTAGGATCAGAAAAACCTTATGTTTCCCGAACTTATCAGACATGAACCCGACAATCCAGGAAGAAACAAAAGTACAGATCCCTCCGATCTCATAGATATGGCTAACCTGAGTCTTGGAGAAGCCCATATTCCTCTCCATAAAAACAGCTATCGAAGTTACGACAGTAAATCCACCCAAGATCACGCTCATAAAAAATGCCAGAGCTACCAAATGATCTCTCTTAGAAAGTACACCGATTAGCTGGCTAAAATCCGCCATCTTCTGCTTTTCCATTTTAGAAGGAAGACTAGGCAAATATAGAATGGCCAGAACCAGGATTGGAAGCCCTAAAACCACGATAAATGCAAACGTATAATTCCAGCCGGAACTCATCGCAATTCGTATGCCTGAAGGAACTCCTAAAACGGAGGCAGCGGAAAATGCGCCCATCACTCCACCCATAGCCTTCCCTCTCTTTTCGATCGGGAAAACATCCCCAATGATGGAAAGAATCACCCCGCTGATCATCCCGCCGAAAATCCCGGCAGTGACCCTTGCAAAAAGAAGAAATGAATACGTATTAGCAACCGCACAAAGCGCAGTTCCTACTAAAAATCCTATATATAAAAAGATAGCAGCAGACTTACGATTAAAACGATCTATAAAGTTAGCTCCGATCAAAGCAGCAATTGCAGCCGCAAATGAATAAGAAGAAAGAACTAAGGAAAACATCGCAGTATCGATCTGGAACTGCTTCAAAAAATAATCCTGAAGCGGAAACATGATCATAAAATCCATGATATTCGTGAATTGAATACTCGCAAGAAGCAGGATCAGAAATAATTCATGACGCACTATTTTGGTTTTAGGAAGTGAAGCTACTGATTCCATATACTTACCAAGATTTTTTATGTGAGTTATAAAGAGATAAATTTTCAAAAGATCCGAATTTTACTCATATAAATTTGTTCTTACAAAGTTTGGAGCCTAAATAAATCCGGACTGATCGTCTAGAACTGAGTTCAAGAAATTTCCAAAATTATAGAAATGAGATTTTGATGGGGATCTGGATGACGAATCGGCACCCGAGTTTATTTCCATGTTAGTAAATAATTTTCAGATTTTTGTTACTCGGATTTTTCACTTACTTTCTTCAAAGCGTATAAACCTAAATCTTCATCCGTCTATCTGAGTATCTGCTATGAAACTCAGAAGATATCTTTCGGAAGACTTTTCTTATTCGAAATCGGGAGAAATCCGCAAACTTCGGACTCTAGATAATGACAAGTCCGTCAGAATACTTAGCATCTTCGCACTTTTAATCTCCTGCATTCTTTTAGCTCAGAATACGCTTTCTCCAGGAACACCTAGCGGTGGACATCTTCAACTTCTATACGGTTTAAGTTTCGGAAGTTCCGCATTATTCTCCAGTTTGATGCTAGCAGTATTAGCCTTAAAGGACATAAAAGGCAGAAAACTTTCCTATTTTGCAATGATAGGTTATGTGGGCATTCTGACTTCCACCACTACATTTGCAACCTTAGTGGATCAATATCACACTTCCGATTATTCCGCTTTTTGTTTTGGGCTACTTCTACTTCCTCTATTCTTAAGAGCAAGTTTTGTGACCTATCTGGCGATCATTTCCATAAATGTTATCTTCTTTTCATTAGGTTATTCTTATATGATAGAAAGAGAACTCAGTTCCGCTGTTCTTACTCCTATCATCGCATTCTCGATTGCAAGTATGGGAGCGGCAATAAATGTAGAAGGTACCAGATTAAAAAGTAATCTTCTACAATTACAATTGGAAGAATCTAATAAAAATCTAAAAGAACTTTCTCATAAAGATTCCTTAACCGGTCTTTTTAACAGAAGACATCTAATGGAATCCTTAAGCACTCTTTTGGCTGCTTCTAAAAGATATGATTTTCCTTTGTCGGTCCTTTTACTCGATTTAGACCATTTCAAAAAGGCAAACGATTCCTTAGGACACCAAGTGGGAGATAAGTTACTCTCAACAATCGGAAGATTATTGTCCGGGTTAGTAAGAGATTGTGATGTAGCTGCACGTTATGGCGGAGAAGAATTCTGCGTAGTACTTTCTAACACGAACGTAGAAGGAGCAAAATTTGTTGCGGAAAGGATCCGAGCTCGGATCGAAACCGAAACTTTCGAAGAAATCCCTTGGACAATCACTGTAAGTATAGGTGTTGCTGGGAGAGAAAATGACGAAAGTCCGGAAGACTTCCTAAAAGCAGCGGACAAAAAATTATACGAATCAAAGGCTGCCGGAAGGAACAGAGTCTCTGCTTAATTCCGGTTCCAATTCAAATAAAGAAATCTTAATATATTTTCCTAAGTATTGTCCCAAAAAGCTAACACCCAAAGCTGGAATAGTTGGCGGTAACCATTCCGGCCCGAAAAATTTCAGACCTAACCAAACGATCATCCCAGAGAACATAGCATAAACCGCACCGGTTGCATTCGCCTCTTTCCAGAAAATGGAAGCAATCAAAGGGACGAAAAGAGAAACTAGACTAATGGAAGAAGAATCGGCAACCAACTGATAAATATTCGTTTCACTCAATGCCATTCCGGTAGAAACAATCGTCACGATCAATACGGAAGAACGCATCACTCTCAACAACAGTTTCTCAGAAGGATTTTTCAAAGTAGGACGGATCAAATTCTCTCCTAAAACGGAAGCAGGGGCCAAAATCGCACCGGAAGCTGTGCTTAAGATTGCGGAAAGTAAAGCTCCGAAAAATAAGATCTGTATAAATAAAGTAGAATGTAATAACACTACATGCGGAAGTATCATCTGATTATCACCCGCTGCGATCTCGGGATAAACTCTTCTCGCAAAATATCCTGCAAGCAAAGGAAGAAATGCAACAGTTAGATACATTCCTCCGCCCAAAAAAGAAGAATATACGGCAACCTTTTCAGATTTGGAGGACATCACCCTCTGGAAAATATCTTGTTGAGGAATAGAACCCAACCCTATTGTCATCCAAGCCGCAATATAAGCAAGAACCGCTTCCGTTTTTAATGGAGGGAAAAAGGAAAAAAATCCAGGTTTTGCAGTTGCGATGACAGTCTGAAATCCACCTGCCTTTCCTTGAAGATCCCAAACCAAAACTAAAAGCCCGACTACGATCAATATAGTCTGTAAGAAATCCGTAATGGAGATTGCCCACATCCCTCCTATATACGTATAGATCAATACTACAACAGATGCTAAAAGTATTCCCACATACATATCGAATCCGAATAAAGAATGGATAACTATTCCCATTGCAACTAACTGAGCTGCAATCCATCCGAAATAAGAAGGAATCATAAATAATGCGGATAAAAATTCTACCTTGCGCCCGAAACGATTTTTATATAAGTCACCGAAGGTGAGGATATTCATCCTATATAGTGGCTTAGCAAAGAATATACCGACTAAAAAAAGACAAAGTGCTGCTCCGAAAGGGTCTTCGATCACAGCTAAGATCCCACCATCTACAAACTTGGATGAAGCTCCCATCAGAGTCTCCGATCCGAACCAAGTGGCAAATAAAGCGGAAGACGCAAGCACAAGAGGAAGTCTTCTTCCTGCTAATACATAATCTTGGGAACTATTAATATATCTAGACGCAAATGCCCCGATCAGAATGGTAACAAAGATATATAGAATAACAAAAAGACCGAGCAATTCAGAGTGTCCTGTTAAAAAACGTCTTAATTGTGAATTTGAAATTTAGAGAATCAAAACGCAAGCGATAATAAGGAAGAGATCAATCTATATCTAAGATCAAAAGAGTAATATCATCCTGGATCGAACTTTTAGAAATGAAGTTTTGTAGATCGGAAAGTATTCTTTCCGCTTGGATCTGAGGTTCGAACTGAGCATTCGTGCGTATAGAATGCACAAATCTTTCTTCTCCGTACTCTAATTTATCCTCATCAAATTGTTCATAGATCCCATCCGAAAAGAGAAAGATCCGGTCTCCCGATTCTATTTTATATTCTTCTGTTCTATATGGATAATCTTTTACAAATCCTAAAATGGCACCTGTCTTAGGCATCTCTTCCGTTTGATAAGAACGTACTAAAAATTGGGAGATATGACCTGCAGAGGCAAAATATACTTTTTTCTCGGATAGATCCACATCGCAGATCGCTCCAGTAAAATAGAGTGTTTTATATTTATTTAAAATAGAATTATTTAATCCGGAAAGTATTTCTCCCGGTTTCTCCAAAGAAGATTTCAAACTTTCATATTCGCCCTTAATTGCCATGGTGACTAGCGCAGCTTGGACCCCATGACCTGTCGCATCGGCCAAGAAAAATCTATATCTTCCATTACTTAATTTGCATATGTCGTAGAAGTCCCCTCCCACTTCGTCCATTGGGAGATAATTTACGGAATATCTAAGCCCGGGAATATTTTTAAGCTCAGGAAGGATACTTCTCTGGATTTTTTGAGAATACAACATATCCTTTCTGATAATAGAAAGAGATCTAGCTAATTCTTCCGTCCTTTCATTTACTTTTCTTTCCAGTTCGGAGTTCATACGAGTAATATCTTCATATAATTTCGCATTCTCTAACGAAATAGCCGCCTGTGCCGAAAGTATTTCTAAAATTTCTAATCTATGCTCGTCGAAAATCCCTGCGGTAAGTCGATTTTCTAAATAAAGAACACATAATGTTCTTCCTTGTTTTGTGATCGGCATACATAACAAAGATTTAGGCTTACTTCTTTTAATATAAGGATTTACAGAATAAAAAGAATCCTTTGCTGCATCTGAGATCAAAACCTTCTGTCCGGAACGAAAACAGAAATATACCACTTCTAACGGAAGAAGATGTCCTGCCTCATCCAATGAGATAGGCTTAGGTAAAAATCCAGGCTCTTCTATATCCGAACCTGCCATCAGAAATAATTCTTTGTTTTGAGGAAGAATTAAGAAACCTCTAGTTGCTGCGGCATTCTCCATGATCGTACGGATAAGCTGTCTGAGTAATTCTCCCAGTTCGATCACACCTGAAATACTTTGAGAGGCTTTAAGTACGGTTCTTAAATCCAAATTGAAAGATGTGGAAAGCATAGAATCTGCCAGAATTTTTTCTACAGAACGTTTAGGAGCTCCTTGAGGACGAAGTAATTCTCCGTATTCATCCCTGAGCAAGTTCACAATGGATTTAGCGCCCCAAGATCCGTAAAGCCTGACCGCATTCTGCATTAAAAACTTTCCGTAGGAGGTCCTACCCTGCTTTATACTCCATTCAGCGATATGTTGGTATATCACAGCCTTTCTGAAATCATTTGGTTCTGATTCTATCTGCTGCATCGCCATATCGAAGAACTCGGACGCATTCTCCTTTCTCCCGGCGTAATCTTCGTAAAGTCCAGCCAACACAAAATAGAATAATTGGAAACTAGGCGGATAGATCTTTGACCAAAGTTTAAATAAATATAATGAATATCTAAAGAAGAATTTTTCGGTCAGTTTTAACTTCTTTTTACGTAATTTCAAAAGTCCCAAGGATCTATAAAATCTATATTCAGAATAGATAAACATGATCCTCGATTTTTCCAGATCCGGATGATATTTTTTGAAAATTCTCTCCGCTTCCAAATAGTAACCTGATAAATATGCGAGAGATCCGAATAAGGTCGCGTACCAAGAATTAGCAGTCCCATTTCCTGCTGACTCCAGAATCTTAGATTCGAATTCCTGATCGGTGTATAAATTGTCCTTATATCGGACAGTTTCAGTGGATTTTCCCTCTAAACGATCCAAATAAGAATCGGAAGAATGTAACATGATCATCAGAATATCGTAATTTAGCTTGGAACCCCTTTCTAAATTTTCTCTGATCTTCTCTCTATAGGAAATCGAGTTTTCTGCGGAATATAATTGGTTTGTATTTTGAGAAAAAAGTGCGAATGCAGCCCAGAGATAATCCCCATACTGCATACATTTGTGAAATGCCTCTTCCGTGTAATCCACTATGGAACGGAAAGGATACATGAAATAATCCAGAAGAATTGTCCGACCGAACACAAATCTTCCGTAAAGTTCATCCGATTTAAATTTTTTTAATATCTTTTCGGCAAGAGTCCAATACCTCATAGACTGCTGGAAATTTCCGTTAATGGAGAGAAGAATAGAACCGAATCCTGCGTAACCGAAAAAGCTGAACGGTGCATTTCCTTCTTTTAAAGTAAGGTTGATAAGCTTTAAATAAATATAAGCCATCACCTTCATATCCATATGTTTTCCATAGTTTAGAAGGTTGACTAATATGTTTAATGCTTCCGCTTTATAAGGATCTTTACTATCTTTTGCGTTTACTAATTTTTCAGGAGATCTTCCTCTACTGTAAAAGACCATCTTCAGTACTTCACCGAATACGGCTAAAAATCCTGGCTTCTCCTTGAAACCTATCCCGAGTGATTGTAACGCCTTGATCCCGATCTTAGATGCAGAATCTAAATCGTTAAAAACGTTCATCACTTCCAATTGCATTAGATAAACGTCCGCCTTTTCAGATGGGCTATTGAGTTTAGAAAGTAGATTAGATACGATCTTCTCCGCTTCTTCCCTTCTGGAAAGATAGTACGCCGATTCTGCAAGAGACTTTAATATATGGATCGCATTCTTTCGATCCTTCTGCCAATAAGAGTCCTTGAGTTGAGAAGCAAGCAGACTGAAAAATGAATAAGAAGATTCGTAAGCAGCTCCGGATTTCGCGGAATTTCCAGCGAGTATTGTGTAATGAAAGAAGTCTTCATTCTCCTGTCCGTTTGTATACAATTCCCTAGATCTCAAAAGATGATTTGCAATATCCAGGATCTGTTCGGACCCACCTGAAGTTTTTTCGCGGTCTATTAATAATTTCGCAAGTGTATTATGGATCCTGGCTTTTTCTGCGGAATCAGTTGCATCCAAAATACTTTGGATCATTCTATCATGAGAAAAGTGGAACTGCACATTCGAAAGAGAAGAATACATTCCGGATTCTTCTATCTTCCTTTGAGAGATATACTGAAGAGCCGGGAACAACATATTTCCAGATTCTCTATAGAATACGATCCCTTCTCTAATCGCTTCTCGAATTCCTCTAGACAAGACCCCGGGCCTTGTTTTGAAAAAATCATACATATCTTTCAGATCGAATTTTGCACCGATACAGGCTCCTACCCTTAAAACCTCAAGAGTTTCATCCGGAAGTTTGCCCACCTTATCCAAAAATAGATCCAGAACGTTATCCGTAACCGCTCTTTGTAAAAGTGTGTCCCAGTCCACTCTGTGATAAGCGGTCTTTGGATCAAAGCTCAGGCAACCTTCTTCATATAAGGATCTTAGGAACTGGTGTAAAAATAAAGGGTTCCCTCCCGTTTTGGAGACAAGAACTTCTGCCAATCGATTCGCATCCTCTGCAGAAACATGAATACTATCTGAAATATATTTAAAAACGCTATGCTCGTTTAGAGGAGTGAGTCGTATCTCTCTCAAATCCAATCCTATAGAGCTTTGTTTTACATTTATATTCGGGAAGAAGTCCGCATCTTCTGAACGACTTGTGAGAACGAATAATAATCCTTCCCAGTCTTCACTATTCAAAATGAATTCGAGCAAAGCAAGAGAAGCAGAATCTGCCCATTGAAGATCATCCACAAGAATGATTGCGGGATTTTTTCGATCAAAACAAAGAGTTAGGAATTTAAGAGCGACTGCAAATAGGATCTTTTCATCCTTCTGCCTCTTATTTGTTTTTACAGGTATCTCGATCCCTAATGTTTTTCCCAAATCGGGCAAGAATTGGGTCAAGATCTCGATATTATCTCCAAGCGTTTCCTTTATAAAATTCTTAAGTAGAATGATCTCTTCTTCTTTTTTCTGAAGGATCCTTCTTAAAAGATCATCCATGATCTGTCGAAATGCGTAATATGGGATTTCTTTTTTATCTTCTTCAAACTTACCACGCAATAGAACTACTGAATAAATATCCAGATAAGTGATCGCGTCTTCTACTAGAGCGGTTTTTCCTGTGCCTGACTTTCCTCCGATGAAGATCGCGGACCTTTTTCCGTTAGTTACATTTACTATTCCGGATTCGATCTCTTTTCTTTCTCTATCCCTATCATAGATACGGGGAGAATCCCTAAAACCTACTTTTCTTTCATAAACTCCCGGCACAAACTCGGATAATTTACGTTTGGACTTTAAGGAATCTTTAATACTCTTCAGATCATATATCAGATTTTCCAAAGAGAAATATCTCTCTTCCGGCATCTTAGAAAGTAATTTGTCCACTAAGGTAGAGATTGCAGTAGGAACATCTTCCCTCTTCTTCACTAAAGAAACCGGCGATCTTGCGATATGATAATGAACCATCTCCAAAGGATCTTCCGTTTCAAACGGAGGAGTCCCGGAAATCATCTTATAGAATAATGCACCTAAAGAATATGCATCTGAACGAAAATCAACGGGGCGATTCAGTCTACCTGTATTTTCAGGAGAACAATAAGGTAGAATATCGAATGTATATCTAAGAGGCGCATAACTTCCTTTTTCGGAAAGAAGAAGAGAGGCTCCTCCCAACCAAGCAAGTTTTGTCTCTCCAGTATCCGGATTATAGAAAAATGCTCGTGGAGAAATTTGATTATGAACAATTCCGAAAGAATGTAATTTTGCAAGATTCTCCGTGATCGCTAATGCTATTTCTAAAAAAGTTTCTAGAGAAATAGATCCTGCCAAACTTTGATGAAGAAGTTTAGAAGGAATATTTTCGTACACCAAACAGATACCGTCCGAATTTTCGAACATATCTTCCGGTTTGAGAATACCAGGATCGTTAACCAGTTTTCCCAATTCGAATTCATTCAAGAAATACATCGAAGAGGTTTCCTTCCCCTCCGGTTTTTGTACTCGAATGATCTTTGGTTCTCTGGTCCTACCGAATTTCCCTCTATACGTTTGAGAAAAATTGTCCTCGTACAATAATTCCCCTAATTCATAAGGAACTCTGTCTGTGGACAAATCCTGAGTAGTTTCCAATTTTATCTTTTTCGAAACCTATGCGGTCCCGAAACCTCACCCGACTAAATTTTAAAGTTCACACTTTAGAGGGCGAATACTTTTGGCGTGTAAAGATCCAAACATAATAAATGTCGGCTATCGTTCCGAGCCCGCTCAATACTTGAACAAAGTACTTATCCGGAAAGTATAGAAAGATGAAGATCGTAAAGAATCCGTTACCTAAAAACTTTGCCCAAGAAACAGAATAGGAGAACATGTTCGGATCTCCGGTTTTTAAGAAAAGGATCGGATACATTACCGAAATGATCAGACTCAAGATATAAGCCGAATTAGATCCGGTAAATAGATCATAACCTCCCTTATAGAAAGTATAGATCAATAATCCCCAAGACACCACCAAAATGCCCAAAAGAAATTTATATCCCTTGTCCGTCATTGGCAAGGAAATTTGTTTTTTACCGAATCGGATTACTTGATAGAAAATCACTATATCCAATACGAATCCAAGTCTATAGCCCCAAAGTAATATCGCACCCATTGGCTCTTTAAAGCAAAAACCCCATAATAATTCCCAAATAATGTTCCCGCAGGCGATAAAAACGGGCATCTCAACGAATTTTTTCTTGAAGGGTTCTATTAGAAGAACTGCATACATATAGGCCCAAAAAACGACACCTAGTAGCAGGAAAATATTCTCAATAAGCGTATAACGTCCGAAATACTCCGGATCCGTTGCTAAAGTCTGCCAAAAACTCATCCTTTATAGTCTCCAATTCTCTCTTAATGAAGGCGGGATCCAGAATCTTGCTTTTTTTCCGCCGTAATAAAAATGATCCATAGAAAAAAGAAGTTTGGAAGCAAAATAAGCGACTAACTTTCCGAAGCCCTCATCATCGTCTACATGGGAATCTACATCCTTAAAGATCCTTTCCATAAAATAACCCAAAGGATTTTTAGGAGGCCACCCTAACCCAAGCACCTCACTTGTTTTTTGTCCCATATACGTTTGCAGAAAAAATAATGGAAGACTATCGAATAAATTTCCGGGAAGCATGTATTCCATAAAGTCCAACAGAGATTTTGCAAGTATCTTGCCGGCATCCGAAGGTTTTTGTTGGTCATTAAATATGGACTCACCTAAAGAATATGCGACATCATATCCCTCGGGACAAAGTTCGGGTTTTACTCCAATAAAATGCCCCACTACTCTCCATAGATGAATGTATGCGTCTTTTTCTTCCTGACTAAGTTTTAAAGAGGATTGTCCTAGACCTTCAACCACTAGACTCGAGAACGATTGTAAAGTACCGGCCATATCTTCTTGATTAATTGGCTGTCCCCAAGCAGGGTCCCAGTCTTTTCCTTTCCCAAGAAAATAACGTATGGAAGCATGCATTAATCTTACTTTTTGAGCGGTGCGTATCCCTTTACCTTGAGGTCCCAATCCATTTTCCTGAGCGACAGAGATCACAAACTGAGTCGTTTCCATTAGCCTTCGATTGACTCCGTCTATTACACCATTCTGTTCTATTAATCTTCCAGTTTTGTAAAGTACCTGCGCCCCATCCCCACAAGAATATGCCATAGGAAGAGACTTAACACAAAGCATCATTAAGATCTGAGGACCATAAGTGGAGAATAATTGCTCTCCTTTTGCGATCTTATTCTTATCCGCCCAAGAAGGAAGATCTTCCGTCTCATAAAAATATTTTTCAAGATAGTCAGGTAGGCCGGCAGGGATCGGATCCGAGTTCTTGGAAAGTGCATCGAAAAAGAGCATCGTTTTTTCTCTATCAAAAGCGGATTCAGTAAAATATTTTGTGACTATTTCATCCGCCAATGGATCAGTTTCTTTTCGTAATGCACGTAACTCGCTCGAATTCATTCTAAAATCCAACCTCGTTTTAGGAATGCGCCAGTTTTATATTTTGAATTTTAAAAAGAAAGCACTTGTAAAAAAAACCGTAACGAATTCCTTGAAGCATGCTTTTTGGATCTAGAGTTCGTAAAAAATTCTCCCTATTTTCCTTGGCTATAATTTCTTTCCTAACACCCAAGTTAGAGGCTGTTGGACTTTTTCAACCTTCACATAATGCGAGATATGGCGGCATGGGAGGAGTAAATTTAGCGATAGGCGGATCTCCAATGGACATAGGGACCAATCCGGCTAACTTAAGTCTCAAAAATCGAAAAGAGTTGGAGTTTGGAATTTCCTTACCGTACATTCGCACAGTATACAAAGACAAGTTTTCAGATCCGGACCCAAATCTTTATTATGAAAACTCTGAATCCTATAACGTGCTCGCTCCACTTCCCTATTTCGCGATCAGAATTCCAATCAGCGAAAAATGGACTTACGGAGGAGGGATTTATATACCAGGAGGCGGGAATGGAGAAGTTTCCGGACTCACTAGGATCACACCTAACGGCCAAAGTTTGAACGATTGGTCAGGGATGAAACTTCCAAGTCCGATAGGAGATTCTAAAAGAATACAGGAAAGTTACTCTTCAACTTTTTATCTGGTTAAATCCACTCATGCACTTTCTTATAAGATCGGTGGACTTTCTATCGCGTTAGGAGTAGAAGGAATTTATTCCAGACAGATCGCTTACCAAAAGTTCCATGATATTACAGGGAATATCGAAGTTCCGGGCCAAGGTTTTGATTACAAAAGCAAAAATGCATATGCACTCGGCGGCATTTTCGGAACTACTTATCAGATCACAGATACATTAAAAATTGCTTATTCTTACCAAACTTCTGCAAAAATCCCTTTGGATGGAAGTATGCAAGTTGGTCCTTATCCGAGCCGCACCGGAGTTTCCGCTACATTTGCGGTTCCGGAAAGATATGGTTTAGGTTTTTCTTATGGAACAGATACATTCAAGATCGGAGTAGATGCATTATATTATAATTATGCTTCTTATACATCTACTTATAAACAAACATTAGCGGCTCCGGTTTTCCCGACCGCATTCGGACAAACGAATGTGATCCCTCAGAATTTAGCATATCATGATTCTTGGGCCTTAGGAATCGGAGGAGAATGGATCGTAAACGATTGGACCTACAGATTAGGCGCAAGGCATAACTCTGGAGTTTTAAGATCAGAAGGAACGAATGCATTACAAGCAGGTATCATGGTCCAAGATCTGGTATCCGGAGGATTCGGATATTCAACGGGAAAATGGAAATTCGATTTTACTCTTCTATATTATCTTCCGGTAAAAGTTTATAACGGAGGTTCTGCAGATTGGAACTTCAATCATGCTGCATTCTCCAAAGAAGATATCCGAGTGAATGAATTCAAACATTCATTAAGATCGGATATCCCTGCAATATTATTAGGGGCCAGCTATTCTTTTGATTAAGATTTTTGCATAGAATCGTCTTTAGCAATAAGAACGGAACTTACTAAAAGACAAAATGCAATCAAGTCAAAGCTGAATGCTCCTACTTGGCCGAATTGCCATGCAGATCTAATACTATTCCAATGTTCCGGAATTGTATGAGTAATCGTCCATTCTTTGATTTGAGAAGAAGCGGGTGCCACAAATAAGAACCAAACTCCTAAAGAAAAAATGAAGGAGAAGGCACTCAAAATTGTATAACGAAATGACTTTGTTCCTTTAGAAAGATAAGCGATCGTAAAGATAAGAAAAATAGAACCTATCTGTACTATAGGACCTATGATCGCAAAATATTTATACAAACTAGTTTGAACTTGAAAATAGAGTTCAGCTTCCCAATGTAATTTAGGTGCTGCTTCCATCACATGTGCAAATCTCATCCCAAGAGTTAGTGCAGCTAAAATTAAAGCAAAAAATCGGATCTTAGATAACATAGCGGGCTCCTTTCTGTTCTTTTAGTTTCCACTCCGAACCAAAAAGGTTACCAAATTTCCGTAAAAAATAATCCATTTTCATTTGAATTTTTAAAAATAAACCTTATTAAACCTTCACATGGATTATAAACATCTGAGTCTGGAAAACCGAAACGGATTGCTGATCGTACTTCTAAACCGTCCGGAATCCAATAATGCTTTAAACATAAGGATACGAGACGAATTAGAATCTGTTTTTTCAGAATCCAAAAAAGATCCTAAGATCAGAGGAATACTTTTAGGAGCAAATGGTAAAAACTTCTGCAGCGGTTATGATCTGGAAGAAGTAGTCGAGACAAAACTAGGATCGTTCCGTCACCGTATTTTAGAATATCATTATGAACTTTACTCTTTTCCAAAACCTTTAGTATGTGTACTAAAAGGTTTTTGTTCTGCAGGAGGTTTTGATCTAGCACTTTCCGGAGATTATATTCTTGCAGAAAAGAAAACATTCTTATTCAGACCTGAGATTCGTTTTGGTGGTCCTCCTTTGATCACTACTTTAGCTCGAAAAGTAGGCCCAACAAAAGCATTAACTCTAACATTACTCGGAGATCCTCTTCGTTCCCAAGAAGCATTAGAATTAGGGATTATAGACGAAGTCGTTACAGAAGGTGATTCAATCACAAAAGGCCTAAAAGTATTGGAGAAACTTTCCCAATGGGATCCGCAAATTATCCGCGCAGAAAAAGAGATTTCGAATAATTTTTTCCAAGGAAACCTTTACGAAAATTTAAAAAAGGAATTCGATCTATTCAAAGAATTTTTAGAAAACCCGGACTTTCTAAAAATTGTTTCAGAATATGCAAAATCTATAAAACAGAAAGTTTGACTAAGGATTATTTTGGATAAATTCAGAAAGAAGGTCCGCGAGTAGTTCTCCCTTCTCTTCTTGCAAAAAATGTCCAGCTCCTTGGATCACTGTATGTTTTTGTCCTTTCGCACCTGGGATAGTCCTTCTAAAAAATATATCCCCACCTTTAGTGATCGGATCTGAATCACTGAACATAGTGATAAAAGGTTTTTTGAAATTTTTATAAAACATCCAAGCCTGGCGATTTCTTTCCGTTTCAGGATTATCAGGAGAGATTGGGACCAGAGTAGGAAATTTTCTAGCTCCTGCTTTATAGGATTCGTCCGGATAAGGAGAATCATAAGCGTGAATAATATCCGGACTTAATTTGCTTACACATCCGTTTTGGATGATCTTTCCAACAGGAAGTTTACTCACTTCTTGGGAAAAACGAAGCCATTTCAAAAAATCTTCCTTAGGAGGAATATCTCCAGTAGGTAAAAAAGTATTCGCAGCACATACTCTTGCAAAACGAGAATCCAATTCTGCTACTGCTCTTAAACCTAATAGCCCTCCCCAATCTTGGCAAAATAGTGTGATATTTTTTAAATCCAGACCGGTAATCAGATTTTTCAGCCAGTCCACATGATTCTTATATGTATACGTTTTTAGATCTGTCGGTTTATCCGATTTTCCAAAACCGATCAGATCCGGTGCGATTACTCTATAACCTTTTTCTGATAAAGGAAAGATCATCTTTCTATAAAGATAAGACCAACTTGGCTCTCCATGTAATAATAAAACCGTTTCCTTTGCATCCTTAGGACCCTCATCCACATAATGCATTTTGAATTCTCCTACAGAGATATAATTAGGAGAAAAAGGATAATCCTTTAGACTAGAAAAACATTCGGAGGGAGTTTCTAAATAAGTTTGCATACCAAATCTACCAGAACGGATGTACTTTATATAAAGGCTTAGATCATAGATTCTCCGAAAATCTTGTCAAACTACTTCCCAAAAAAGTCGGCTAACTAAATTTTCTGATTTTAAAAACTTTGAAAATAAGATCTTGTAGGACCTCCCACAAGAGAGTTTTATGTTCGGAAAAAAAGCACAGAAAGTTACGATTTATACTTCTTTCGTTCTATTTGGTTTATTCTTATTGGTTTTATGCCAAACAGCTTGTTTGAGTTCCTTTGGAGGAAATCCGAGCGGCCCTAGATTGGAAAAAATGAAAACATCCAAGATGTTTCACGACGGAAAGTTTGAAAATGATCCTTTCGTTCCTATGATGAGTTCTGGAGATTATATCGGGGTCTTAAAAAGGCAATTTTTCGGTTCGGAACTGAGAACCCCTCCTTCTCCAATCCCAGTTCAAAAACCCGACTTAAAAACTTTTTCGGATCCTGTATCACCTGGACTCAGAGCGATTTGGTTTGGACATTCTTCCGTATTGGTTGAAATAGACGGGATACGCATATTCACCGATCCGGTTTTTTCTAAGAAAGTTTCTCCTTTTGAAAGTATAGGTCCCGGGAGGCTTTTTCCTTTGCCGTTGGAATTATCAGAACTTCCTAATATAGATGCAGTTGTGATCTCTCACGATCATTACGATCATCTGGACATGATAACAGCCCAATTTTTAGCGAAGAAGGGTACAAAATATTTTGTGCCATTAGGCATTGGTGCTCATTTAGAATCCTGGGGAATTCCGGAAAATCAGATTATAGAGTTGGATTGGTGGCAAAAAGGAAACATTAAGAATATTGAAATTATCTGCACACCTGCGGTCCATTATTCAGGAAGAGGATTATTCAATGGTAAGTCTACTCTTTGGTCTTCTTGGAGTTTAATCGGACCCAAACATAAATTTTTCCATAGTGGAGATACAGGTTATTCTTCTCATTTTACGGAGATAGGTAAAAAATTGGGGCCTTTCGATCTGACTTCTATAAAGGTAGGAGCATACGATTGGACCTGGGAAGGAATTCATATGAATCCTGAAAGTGCTGTCCAAGCTCATTTAGATCTGAAAGGTAAAACTATGCTCCCTGTACATTGGGCAACTTTCAATCTGGCGATTCATTCTTGGGACGAACCTATTTTAAGAACAAAACAAGGAGCGGATCAAAATGGAGTTCGTTTGGCTACTCCTAAACCGGGTGAATGGTTAGATCTACAAAAAGATCTGATTCCTGAACCTTGGTGGGAGAAGGTAAAATAGTTTAAGAGAATTTTCTCACTAATTCCAATCTGGAATTCACATGCAGCTTTCTGAATATACTTTTGATCTGTACTCTTACAGTTCCTTCTTTAGTACCTAGGGAAGTCGCGATTTCCTTTGTTCTTTTACCGTCCACGATCATATCCAGCACTTTCTTTTCTCGATTGGACAGTATTTCCACTTCCTTTTTAGAAGTTTTACGGAAAGATTGGATGACTCTGGCGGCAAGTCCCGGAGAAAGTATCCCTCCCCCTTCCAAAAGTATCTCGACTTTTTCTTGGATATCTCCCACATCTTTTTTTAATATATAACCTATCGCTCCTGCTTTTAGAGCCTTGAATAAAGCCTCTTCGGATTCAAATGCAGATAATATTGCATAGTTTGTTTTAGAATCAGCCGAATACCTTTCTGAAATAAAATCCAAACCACTTTTACCGGGAAGATCTATATCCACGAATACTAAGTCATAAGGAAGATCTTTTTCTTTAGGAAATTCCTCGGCAGAATTATAAACTTCTACCTTAGTAACTCTATTCATTTTTTTTAATCTTTCTTTACACTGGCTCGCGAATGCAGGATCATCTTCTAAGATTGCAATTTTGTATAATTTCACGAATCAAATTCTCCGTAATTGACGGATCGGGATCTCCAGAAATCCTTTGAAGTCCCGATTTTCTAGATTTTCTTTCCATTCTCCATTGATAGCAGATGTTCTGAATTGGATGGTTTTATTTCCTTTCGAGCCTATTCTCATTTCCTGGAAATTTGTACGGGTTCGAATAGATATCTCGATAGAATCTTTTTTAGGAGAGAAGATCCAATGAGAAGTCCCAGAACCATATTTTAGATCGTTGGAACAAATCTCCGTTACGATCCCTAAAATTTGTTCCGCCTTTTCGGTATCTATATGGAAATCTTCTTCTCCTTCTCGAGTGAATCTCACTTTTCTTCCCGCGTTACCGTACCTTCTTAATAATAATACTCTTATTCCACTCCAGACATCTTCTGAGATCAGCTTAACATCCGCAATACTTGCAGTGATCTCTCTGATTCCTTTAAAAATATCTTCGGATAATTTTTCCAACTGAATGAGGGCATCCGTATCTCCATTTTTATAACCCTGGATCGAACGAACTAAAAGATTTAGATCGGTTACTTTTGCTCCCAGATAATCATGAAGGTCTCTAGTGATTGCTTCTCTTTCGTCATACAATCTTTCTTGAAGTTTTTTGGTCTTCTTAAGATGTTCTATCCTAAATCCGTACCACCAAGTATTACATAAACAGATAAACAATTGGAGTGCACTCATATTGCTGATCTGCACCCACAAAGTCCTGTCGGAAAAATATCCACTTCCTTCCGGAAAGATCCTAAGAATATAAAATGCGACTACTGAAAATGAATAGATAGTATAGAAGATCGGCCTTCCGTTAAAGAATAAGCTCACCAGAAAGAGGATCACTTGGTTGGTGATCCACATATTATTATCGTAAAAATAATATTCGTTGTCGTGGAACTGCGTCTCTACTTCCAAGACCAACAAGATAAAAAGTCCGCCGAATACGATCAGATTCTTTCTGAAATAATTTTTGGAGTAAAATCGGATCACTCCGAGGCTAAACAAACAGATAAAAGCAGAGATCAGATCCAAATATAATAAAAGAAAATTGGATCTAACATATTCTAAAATCGCACCCCATATGGTGATCGCGCATACGATCCCGAAAAAATAGGAGGCTATCCTGTAATTTTGGGAATAGAATTCTTCCCTTGCAAATCTAGCTATTTCCTTTTCTTTCACACTTTCCATATTCGCTTTGGGTCAACGTGCAGACATCTTTTGGCATATAGTATCCATCGGATATTAAAACTCTATTCGAATATTTCGCTCTTTTAGGGTTTTAGCGACATATAACCCAGTTCCAGTTTTGATTCTTTTCGGCCCGGAACGAAAAACCTTAATCGTCCACGAACAGCTCGTCACAAAACGGGCTGTCTTTCGTGATCCTACTTTCCAGAAGATTGAATGCAACTCTTCTGAAATAAGGACGAATTAGTTTTTCATAATACTTTTTGGATCTTTGGTGGGCATACGGATCCGAAAAGTATATCTCCTTCTTCATTCTTGTATAATCGTTTTTGGTAGGGACCGTAAAATAGAGATAATTTGTGATCTTATGTAGTTTTTCAAAAACCTTAGGAAGATGTTTATCTTCTATATACTGAACCACTGAGTTGCATATACCAAGAGTGAATGGAGGCATATGAATATGTTTTAGTTCGAGGTCTTGGATCGTGGAATGTAAAAATGAAAGATTATAAGAACGGATCCATTTTTGCTTTGCGATCGCATCTATCATGTCTTCGGAAGGATCGACGGCAAACACACGATTCGGTTGGAATATTTTTACGAATTCTTTTAATAGAAGCGCCTTACCGAAACCGAAATCCGCAATACTTCTGGGATGGACCTGCATCAGATCAAAAACTGACTTTATATATTTTGCATGTTCTTTCGCATTGAAAGAAGCATCTACGTCCTTCCCGCTTCCATAGATCTCGTCCCAGTAGGAAGTTTCGAATGGTAGACCGTTAGCTCCGTAAGCGATATAATCGGAGTCTTGCGGTTTTTTACTCATACATCGGGAGCCTTGGAAGAAGAAAGCCAAGATATGAAGAACGCTTTCAGATCATCATAACCTTTTTGATCGGAAAGTTCGGACTTGGCTTCGATAGATCTGGTCTTTAGAGTTTTTAAACTAGGATCCGTTTGTATTCTTTTCCATAAGAATCCATTGATCAACACTCTTTCTCCGGATAAAAACAGATACGGAGTATTTTTGGCTTTTACTTCTCTTTGTAAAAGTTTTCTATCAACTGCCCAAACTTCAGATAAAAGAATATAATCTTTTTCTCTTATTTCAGGATAAGAAGTAAAATGGGTCTTTTGTTTAGAAATGAAATACAGATAAGCTGAAGTTTCAGGAGAAACATAGATCCTTTCATCCTGATCTACGATCAATCTTCCTTTTAAAGATGTTACATCCTTAGCAAGAGAGTTTAATTTTATCTTATCCACACCTAAAATAGGGCGGATCGTAAAATATCCGGAGATAGCAATCAAAGCGAATATCCCGATAGAAGCAGGAAGAGAATTTAATTCCCTTTCGGAACGAAGTAAAAAATTAGCTACAAAAAGGATTAAAATAAACGATCCGAAGCCTAAAAGATATTTCCAAACCGCTTGGCCCATAAATCCAAAAGAATGGGCTCCGTAAAAATTAAGATTTCCTAATAGAATAATTCCGAGCACAAGAACGGAAAGATATCCGAATAAGAAAAGTTTAGGAAGATTTCTTCTCTTGAAGAATACGGATTGCTGCTTCTTCTTCTCTCTAATACCTACAGTTCCTGCCTTGATCACGAAAATAGTAAATCCGATCAGGAAAAAGGTGAAATGAGAGAAAAATCCAAGAACAGTGCAGGAAACTAAGATCAAAAGATCTACAACTGTTTCCATTCTGAAAGAAAGAAATAGAACTAATAAAAACGAAAAGCTAACTAATTCTCCCAACATATTCAAAGGAACTAGATAAGAGAATGGATTGATCGCAGCTAGATAACAAAACAGATAATGATTTAGTTTCCAAGTCTCCCTTTCCATTATGTAAGCACAAAGATGGATCCCCAAACTTAGGAAAAACGCTCCGAAAGAGAGATAAGCAGGTATATAATTCAGGGCGAAGACGGATTTCCAAAAGGATAAAAGCAAAAATGGAAGAGGTTCACGGAATGAGAAAAATTTTCCATCTTCCGAAAGAGAACGTAATTCTGCCAATGTCCGGAAACTTTCTCCGTTGGACGGGTCACCATGCCAAGAATAGAGAAGGGTCAGAAGACCGGTGAGAAACAGCGTCGAGAGTGAAATGAGCGCGGGGTTTGCTTTTCTGTTTCTTTCCAAGTCCATGCGGCGGAATTCTTCTCCTACGGATTTCGGAGCTACGTTAAAAATTTAGGTGAAATTATACCAACACATTTTGAACTAAACTAAGAGGCATATTCCGAGGGCAAGAAGATGGAAAAAAAAGACCATATCCTTTACGATAAGACCGGAAATCCTAGCAAAGAGCCGGCTTGGATTTTCAGAACTTACGCGGGTCATACAAACGCAAAGGAGTCCAACGAACTCTTTAGAAAAAACCTGGCAAAGGGTCAAACAGGCCTTTCCATCGCCTTTGATCTTCCCACACAATGCGGTTATAGCTCAGATCACGCAATCGCAAAGCCGGAAATCGGAAAAGTAGGAGTTCCAATCAACACATTGGAGGACTTCCGGATCCTATTCGATCAGATTCCGATCGAAGAAATGAACACTTCCATGACCATCAATGGTACTTCCATGTGGTTACTTTCGCTATACGTGGCTTTGGCGGAAGAAAGAGGAGAAGACGTTTCCAAACTCCAAGGAACCACTCAAAACGACATAATTAAAGAATATCTGGCTCGCGGGACTTACATTTTCCCTCCTGAACATTCTATCCGTATCATCGTGGATATGTATGAATATTGTTTGAAAAGAATCCCGAAATGGAACCCATCCAATATTTGTTCTTACCATTTACAAGAAGCAGGAGCAACTCCAGTCCAGGAGCTAGCATTCGCACTCGCAACAGGAATGGCCATCCTTGATGCAGTGAAAGAAAGAAACTGTTTCACTCACGAAGAATTCGAGCAGTGCGTTGGTAGGATCTCCTTCTTCGTAAACGCAGGTATCCGATTCATCGAAGAAATGTGTAAGATGCGTGCCTTCTCCGATATGTGGGAAGAGATCACAAAAGGAATTTATCAGGTAAAAAGTGAGAAATTCCGCCGATTCCGTTACGGAGTCCAAGTAAACTCGCTCGGGTTAACGGAAGAACAACCTGAAAACAACGCATGGAGAATTTTGATCGAAGCTTTAGGAGTCACCTTAAGTAGAGATGCAAGATGTAGAGCTCTCCAACTTCCAGCTTGGAACGAAGCACTTTCACTTCCTCGCCCTTGGGACCAACAATGGTCACTTCGTTTACAACAAGTTCTCGCTTACGAAACCGATCTACTTGAATATCCGGACCTATTCGAAGGCTCCAGAGTTGTAGAAAGTAAAGTAAAAGATCTGGTCGAGAATGCAAACAAAGAGATCCAAAAGATCAAAGAGATGGGTGGAGCGATCAAAGCGATCGAGAACGGTTACATGAAAGCCCAACTTGTAAAATCCCAAGCGGAAAGACTCGCTAAGATCAATAACGACGAACTTATCATCGTAGGAAAAAACAAATGGAAAGACGGTATCCCATCCCCTCTTACCAACGATCCTGACGGAGGAATTTTCAAAGTAGATCCTAAATCCGCAGAACAAACTCTCAAAGTACTCTCCGATGTTAAAGCAAGAAGAGATGCGAAGAAGGTAGCAGAAACTTTAGCAAGATTAGAAGACGATGCTAAAAACGGAAAGAACCTTATGTTCGCTTCCGTAGAATGTGCCAAGGCTCTTGTGACTACAGGAGAATGGGCAGATACACTCAGAAAAATATTCGGAGAATATCGTCCATCCACCGGAGTTGAAGGACAAAAACTCAATTTGGAATCCGACAAAGTATCTAATGTCAGAACTAAGGTTGAGAAGTTCCAAAAAGCAACAGGCGCAAGACCTAAAATAGTAGTCGGTAAACCTGGATTAGACGGACATTCGAATGGTGCCGAGATGATCGCAGTATCTGCAAAACATGCAGGATTCGATGTGATCTACTCCGGGATCAGACTCACTCCGGAAGAAATCGTACAATCAGCTGTGGAAGAGAACGCAAACGTGATCGGAGTATCCATACTTTCCGGATCTCATGTGGAACTTGCAGAACAAATATTCGCAGAATTAAAACATTATAAAGCGGATATTCCTGTTGTTTTCGGAGGAATTATCCCTCAGCCTGATTTCGAAAAACTACATTCCATCGGAGTGAAAGCAATCTTTACTCCAAAAGATTATGATCTAATGGATGTAATGGACCGAATCATAGATATCGTATCCGAAAAGATCCCAGCTTCCGTTTAAGGCATGACCGTACGGTTTGCAGAAAAGGAACTAAAAGAACTGATCCAAGAAGCTTCCCAAGGGGAAAAATATCCTCTTGCGAAGCTGATCAGCGAACTGGAAAAACCGGATTCATTCGAATTTCGTAAAGTTCTATTCAAAGAATTAGAAAATTCAGGCTTCAATGGAGACAAATCAGTCACCATCGGATTTACGGGAACTCCCGGAGCAGGAAAATCCTCTCTTTTAGGAGAGATCTCCACAAACTTCTTACAAAATGTCCCAGACAAAAAAATGGCAGTAGTCGCCATAGATCCTTCCAGTCATATCAGTGGAGGTTCTTTACTTGGAGATAGGACCAGACTTTCGCTGCCGGTAAGAGAAAAGAGGATATTTTTCAGATCTCAACCGAGCCAATTAGAGCTGGGAGGTTTAAATCCTTATACTTACCATGTAATCCGATTACTTCGCTGCTTCTTCGATTTTATATTCGTAGAAACAGTTGGGATCGGCCAAAATGAAATAGAAGTTTCCAAACTAGCGGATCTATCCTTTTTAGTCATGGTGCCTTTAGGTGGAGACCAGATCCAATTCATGAAAAGTGGGATCATGGAAGTCCCGGATGCATTTATATTAAATAAATGTGATGAAGAAAATCTTGCAAGAGCAAGTTATCACACTCTTTCCACTACTCTTGAATTCCTAAGAGATATTGTTCCTGGAGGAAGTATCCCTCCTATTTTCCTAACCAGTGTAAAAACTAAAAAAGGGATCCAAGAACTCTTAGATTTCGTTCTGAAAAGTAAACCTCATCCCAAAAGATCTTCAGAAACCAAGGTCCAGATCGAAAAATGGATCAAAACCGAGTATGGGAATTTCGGGCTTTCCTTCTCCGAAAAATTAGGAAATAATACACAAAAGAATTACGAAGAATGGGAAAATTTCTTTAATTCCGAAATCCGCTCCAAATTAAAATAAATTATTGATTGATAAAAACGGAAATTTTTGTCCAATCATTGGATGAAATTTTCGTCCGGTTTATTCTTCTCAAGCCTCCTTGTCTTATTCTCCTTCGGTTCTTCTTTCTCTGAAGAAATTAAATTTGTTCATCCTACCAATGCAGTTGGTGGAACATTTTCCGGGATCAAAAAAAGAGCAGAACTTCCTTCCCCTACTGTTTCGGGTTCAGGTTTAAAAGCAGTAGCAATCGTCGGTGAAGTAGATGGGAACGAAGGCCCAAAAACCCGAGAATATGTAAATAATATCAAAGGTCTTGTAAAAGTTTTAAAAGACAGAGGAGTTACTGTCAGCGAATTTTATCCTCCTAATAATCCTTGGGCGGGGATCAAAGAAGCATCACAAAATGCGAATATAGTTTTATACGCCGGGCATGGTGTAGGAACCAATTTGGATCAACCTCCTTATGACCAAAGATCAGTAGGTGGATTTTATTTAGGAAAAGAATTCGTTTCTAATGAACAAATTTCCTCGGGATTAAAACCTGCGCCTGGTGCAATCGTCCTGTTTTTAGGAGCTTGTTTTACTGCAGGAAATATGGCTTACGATATGGGAGTGATCCGGGATGAAGAAACTAAAAAGAGAATCTCCATGTATTCTTCTCCATTTTTGGAGACCGGATTCAAAGGTTATTATGCAACCTGGGCACCATGGACGGCTCAAACAATTCTAGCATTATTATTTACGAATAAGAATTATGGGGATGTTTATTTCAGCCAAACAAATCCTCAAGAGGTAACGAAAATTTCCCACCCTCGTTCTTCCGGATCTTCTTTATATTATCATACGAAACCTCCTACTTCTAAACCTGTTTATGATTATGCGTTCGCAGGAGATCCTTCTAATGTTTTGAGATCCGAGAATTCAAACACGGATACTGAAACTAAAATTACGGAAGAGGAGAGACTAAAACAAAATCGTATCTTAATTTCCAGTTTATATGATAAGAATGAGAACAAATCCTTGGAGTCTTTAGAAAAAGGTGCGGATCCAAATGCCGATTATCTAGGTTGGAAACCTATCCATCTTGCGATCGTATTCGATCTTCCGAATGTAGTGAAAGAATTAGTTCGTAAAAAAGCTTCCATCAATGCTCAGGCGGAAGGATATACTCCTTTGTCCATGGCTCTTGCTTATGAGCGTAAAGAGATTGCTGAGTTTTTAGAAAAGGAAGGCGGAACCAGAAGTAGAGCCGCATTTAAAAAACCGAATATTCCGAATTTGAAAAAGTAGAATAATAAGCTCTAAAACCTTAATAATCTATAGATCAAATTCCGGAGAAAACTCCAAAGATACCCCAGTAACATTTGTTTTCCCGCCTGGGCATATATTTGGCCTTGGCTTGGTATTCCGGAAGATCTAGAATTGGATCCGTCTGCAGAAGGTACATTTGCATATGCATCTAGATACTGTTGTTTCTGTTCCGGAGTGAGTAATTTCCAAGATTCTGGCGGAAAACCGGGAGGGATTTTTTCTTCTTCCATAGGCAGGAGAAGATAAGCCGACTCTATGGGTTGGTCAAGAAATTCTTTCCTATTTTTCTAATATAGATTTATACTAAAAAATTAAGGATCAGGCAAATTCTGTGCTTGGATGTACCCGTCCCTTAAGACATAAGCGGCAAATAAATTTCTCCGAAATCCTGGCCTTTTTTAATGGGAAGCCTTCTAAAGAGACCATAATCGCCAATATTTACCCATTCCCCCCTCACATTTTTTGCAACCTACCCTCCCAAATTGACTCATATCATTTAGAAAAAAAGGGAGCCCTCCATGGCAATCATTCTAAGTTTTTTTGCGGCACACTGGATTTTAGCCGCTTTCGTTCAATCGTTCTATTTACATCGTTATTCTGCTCACCAGATGTTCAAACTGAACCGTTTCTGGGAAAAGTTCTTCTATTTCTTTACTTTTGTTGTGCAAGGTTCTTCCTTTTTGAACCCAAGAGCGTATGCAATTCTTCACAGAAGACACCATGCTTACAGCGACACCGCAAAGGATCCTCATTCTCCTGTAGCTTCTAAAGGATTTTTCGATATGATGTGGACCACCGCAGTCGTTTACGAAAATATTTTAGATCGTAAAGAAGTAGTGGAGAAAGAGTTCAAAGGAAATTATCCAGAGATCCCTTGGTTCGACCGTTTTGCTGATTCTTGGTATATCCGTTTGTTCTTCGGAACCGGCTATACATTATTCTATATGGCATTCGTTCCTGCAGATGCAGTTTGGTTATATGCTCTATTACCAATCCATTATCTAATGGGACCAACTCATGGTGCAGTTGTAAACTGGTGTGGACATATGTATGGTTACCGCAACCACGCAAAAAATCCGGACAATTCCAAAAACACTCTTCCAGTGGACTTCTTGATCATGGGGGAATTGTACCAAAACAACCACCACGCTCACCCGAACTCTCCGAACTTCGCGTTCCGTTGGTTCGAGTTGGATCTTACTTACCAAATGATGAAGGTACTACATTTTATGGGAATCATCACCATCCAGAGAGCTGTGTGGACCGAGAAAGGAAGAAAAGAACTTTCTGGAACGGCACCTTCTCCTTTGGCTGATGTTGCTTAAGATTTTTTAACTTAGTAAGTTTTTGTAAGCCGCTTGGGAACAAGCGGCTTTTTTATTCTTCTCGGATCCTGTCCAAGTCCCCTCTCATCTCTTTATCGTATTCTTCCATTAAGAGAGGATAAAATTCCGGGCTTAATTCTATTTTCCCGTTCAATACTAATTGGAATAAGGAACGGACCAATTCTTCTTTTTCAAATCCTGTGCAGATCCACTCCAGAAGTTCCAATGCCAGATCCAATCTACCTTCCACCTGGATTGTTTTGCGGAAGATGTCTAAGACTTCTTTTTCTTTTCCCGCTTCCAGGAAACTTCTGAGTTCCACCGGCATACTTTGTAGCAGAAGTTGTTTCTTTGCGTTCGGAGTAAAAAGGAATTCGGACTGTCCCGCTCGTAGATGAGATAAAATGGCCTTATCCACTTCTTCTTTAGAATGTCCTAATTTGACTAAGGTCCGACCAAGGACTTCTCCTAATACGAAGTCCTCTAGTGGGTGAAACGGAAATCCCTGTTTCTTAGGTTCCTGATCTTCCATCTTGTTAGGGTCTCCACCGACCGTATTCCGGTCAAGTCTTAGGAAAGAGACACAGAGGTAGAAAAAGCCGCAAAGCTATTTTCACGCAGAGGCGCGAAGCCGCAGAGTTTAGGTTATATAGAATATTTTGAAAGTCGTTCCTTAAAATTCACACAAACCCTGCCCCCTCTGTGTTCTTTGTGCTCTCCGTGCGAACCAAAAACAAGAAAACAAGCTTCGCACAGAGGTCACGGATCACACAGAGATAGGATTGTAAGTCTGGAATATGATGTAGGAGTTCCAACATGCAGTTCAAAGGATTGTAGGAATTCTACATTGACAAACAAGTTAAACTCTCCGTGGCTCTGTGTCTCTGTGTGACCAAATCTCTGTTACTCTCTTAAACTCTGTGCCTCTAAGCCCGACTAACTACTTATTAGGCGGAACATTTTTGTAACCTGAATTTCACGAAACCTTAGTACGAATGGGATCTTCTCAGTGTAAGTTTTGGGTCTCTTTTTCAAAGAAGAGAAAAGGCTAAAAATACAAAGTGCGCCTTCCCGATCTAGGGAGATTCCATTTCCGGAACAATTTATGAGTTTTAGACAAAAAATTTTTCTCATTCTGGGAGCCAGTCAGCTTCTATTAGTACTCATTCTTGCGATCACATTCATCCAAATGATCGACCAAGTTAAAAATGAACCTCAGGACAAAAGAGCATTAGACCGCTCCCTGGAGTTCAGGAAGGAACTCAAACATAAGGAAGAAGTTATCCGACTTCTTCTCAAAGAAATAGAAAGAAACCAAAAGACTCTTTCTATTTTAGAAAACGGTTTGGGGAACAGAGGTATCCTGCAAGGCAACCTGGAATATATCAAAGGGATCATGTCCCAGTATGGTCTTTCCATCTTCGAGATCCACGATAAGACAGGACATGTTTATTTTAGATTTCATAGACCGGCGGATTTTGGAGACGATAAGTCAGGTCAGAAGATCGTACAAGAAGCTCTGCAAGGCAGGATTGCTTCTACCCTAGAGATAGGCCATAGCGGTCTTGGACTTAGGGTGACTGCCCCACTCAAGAACGGTGGGATCATGATGGTGGGTCAGGTGGTGGATGATAAATTTATCCAAACTATCACAGGTTCGGAAGACGTTCATCTTGCCATTTACGAAAAAGAAAAACTGATCTCCTTTTCCGACGTTACGATCTCCAAATATTTAGGAGATAGAAAACCTAAGGATCTTGCGGGAATTTCCAGATTCACTTTGGAAGGCAGGCATTATTATCTCACTCAGGTCCCTTACGAAAACCAAGGATTAAGCAATCTTAAACTAGATTTTGTTCTTTTGATAGATGAAACCGAACTTTACGAATCTACCAGAAATCTTTGGTTGTATTGTGGACTGATCGCTCTTGCAGTATTCGGCGGGATCTTATTCGCATCTTATAGATTCTCCAGAGATATCATAGACGCAGTTAAGGCACTCAACTTCGCGATGCAAAACCCAAATGAGGACGAATCCAAAATTGTGGACTTAAATCGTTCCGACGAATTGGGAGAAATGGCAGAAGTATTCATCGAAATGAAGAAGGATCTTTTAGACCATCAAATGTTCTTGGAAAAGAAAGTAGAAGAGAAAACCAAAGAATTGCAGGAAACCCTGGATGATCTTCGCACACTAAAAGAGAAACAAGACGGGGATTATTACCTGACTTCCCTACTACTTCGTCCGCTTGCCACTACTAGATATGAAAGTACTAATACTAAGATCAGTGGTATCTTAAGACAAAAGAAAACTTTCGTATTTAGAAAAAGAGAAGCGGATATCGGTGGAGACTTAGTTTCCATCAGCGAGGTCACATTATACGGTAAAAAATACCTGAGCATAATGAACTCGGATGCAATGGGTAAATCCATACAAGGAGCGGGCGGTGCACTTGTGATGGGAACCGTATTCAAAGCAATCGTAACAAGGACCCAACTTTCCAGAAGTAACCAAAAGAAAACCCCTGAAAAATGGCTGAAAGACTGTTATACGGAATTACAAAACGTATTCGTTACATTCGATGGAACGATGCTTGTTTCAGCATTACTCTGTCTTCTGGATGAAGAAACTGGAGCATTATATTCTATTAATGCAGAACATCCTAATATGGTGCTGTATAGAGATGCAAAAGCAGGATTCCTGGATTCTGACTTCCCTATCCGCAAACTAGGTTTCTCTGAGAATACAACAGAACCTTTGGTAAGAGTGGATAAATTGGAAGCGGGAGATAAGATCTTTCTAGGATCCGACGGAAGAGATGATATTCTTCTTTATGATCCGAATTCTCCCGAGCCTGTGATGAACGAGGATGAAAATTTATTCTTAAGATTTGTAGAACTTTCCGGTGGAAATTTAGAAGATCTAGAAAGATTGATCAACGCGGCCGGAGAAATTTCAGACGATCTAAGTCTTTTGAGTATAGGTTATAAAGAAGCGGAAGTTTCTTCTTCTCGCACAAAAGCGATTTCGGAAGAATACAACAGACTACTTCAGATCGGTATCAAAGAATATAAAAAAGGAAATACCGAAAAGACTAAGGAAGTTTTTGCACAAGCATTATTGATAGACGATTCTGATCCTGCTCTTTATAAACAAATGGCTAGAATTTGTATCAACGCGAAAGAATTTGAAGAAGGTGCAAAGTATACAGAAGCTTATCTTTCCAAGATCCCTTTCGACAACGAGTATATCTTCTATCTTTCCTATTGTCTAAGAAAGACAAAGGATTATTGGAAGTCTTTGGAATTCGCTGAAAAACTCAGATCCAGAGAACCTGAAAATATTCGAAATCTAAAACATTTGGTGGCTTTGTATAGACTTACAGGAAATCGAATGAAGTTCAGAGCCACTATGTCCGTTCTAAAATTGGTCCTGGCGGACTCGGATCCTAAGGCAAATAATTCTTCAGAACCCGCATTGGTTTGATTTTTTTCGTTTTCTAGGAGGCATAGATCCGTCCAAATTGGTAATCCATGTCGACGGAAAAGCGAAAAAAAATCGAATCTGTTCTGGTAGTTATCAAAAGAACAAAGTACGAATTAGATCTGGAGAGTTACGGCTCTCTGGATGAATTCAAAAGAGTAGCAGAGATCCAAAACGATTCATTCTCTCGGATCTATAATTCCCATCTCAGACAGATCCAAAGTAGAGAAGAATTAAAACTTACTTTCCCTAATGGAAAGTTTATCTTCCGAGAAGAATTAGAAAATATAGATATTTCGATCTACGATCTTGTGATTGCGTTAGGTGGAGACAATCATTTCACCTATGTTGCACATCATGCTCTGGATAATCTAGTTCTGGGTTGTAATTCGGATCCTGAAACTTCTGTAGGGGCCCTTCTATCCTTTCATACCTCCGATATCTCAAATGCAGTTTCCCGTAATTGGGAAAATATAATCATAGAAGAATGGCCCAGGATCAATGTTAGGATCGAATATCCAAACGGCAAAGCGATTGAGACATTTCAAGGGATCAGCGAAATCTCTATCCGTAATAATAGCCCAGACTTAACTAGCAGATTTCTAATCTCTCATGAGAAAGTCTCTGAAGAGCAGAAATGTTCGGGCCTTCTGGTATATACCGGAGCGGGTTCTACTGGTTGGGTTATGTCTTGCGAAAATAAAGACGTAAGCTTTGACAAGCAGGAGCCGTATTTCAAAGTGTACTGTAGAGAGTTACGTAAAAAGGAAAGTTTCCAGTACAAGCTGGATCACTTCACAGTTCGCAATTCTTTCCGTCTAATATCCGAAATGCGCGGGGGGATCTCAATCGATTCCTTGGCGGAACGTATTTACGATTTCCCTCCCGGGGCCAAAGCGGACTTTTCCGTTTCTCCGGAAAGATTGCGGGTGGTGGTGCAAAAACATGGATAGTTTGAAAATTCTAGAACAGGATGCCGGGAAAGAGATCAGAGTGTATTTGGTTTCGGGCAGACTAGACGAATCCACCTTTCCTCTATTTAAAGAAAAAGTATTGGATGTAAGTCATGCAAACAATACTGTTCTGAACTTATCCGATCTTAAGTATGTTTCCAGTTCTGGAATTCGTGCAATCTTCGAATTAAAGAACAGACTTACTGGAGAAGGTAAAAAACTTCTTCTTACTGAAGCCGGAGAGAAGGTCATTCAGATCTTCAATCTATTAGGTCTTTGGAAACCTTTTGCTCATTTCGAAAAAGAAGAAGACGCAATCGCTGCTTGTCTTAAAAACTAAGCCCTGACCGCTCCTCGAGTTTAGAACTTGCCCATTTCACCTTAAATTCCCTTTCAGGGAATATCTAATCCTAAAAAATATTACCCAAGATGCACGTTATGAGACATGGGCATCGGAAATTATATTGACAAACAGAAAATAATAATATTATAAATTACGTTCCGAAACCTTCTTCTCAAAATATTGACCAAGGACCTTTCAGTAGTTAACTAATGAAAATCAAAAAGTTTTTTACATGGCAGTTTATACTGATCTGCCTATTCTACTCCATGACAGTAGGCGCTCAGCCCGCTCCCTATAAATTAACAAATCCTGTTTTAATTCGACCATTCGGCGATTCAATTACATACGGAATCGGATTTACAGACGACTGGCAATGTTTGATGTATACCATCTCGCAAAATATATGTATGCCTCCCGGATTCAAAGGTGGTGGTTACCGCGGATGGATGACCCTGCTATCATTAAACGGAGACGGAATTATCTTTACTACTGAAGGCTATCAAAGCGGAGGCTCTTATTTTCAACAATGGTTAGTGAACACTCAAACCCACGATGGTTATCCTGGATGGACAGTGGAAGATCTGACGCCGATTGCCGGTAGAGTTAGTTTTTCCAATATCACTTTGGTTCATGCAGGAACAAACGATATGTGGCCTATATTAAAAATCCAAAATCCAACTGACGCTCAAATCGAGCAGCTTGCTAACACTACGGGTCAAAATTTGTTCAACATGTTAAATGTTTTACTCACTAGCAATCCGAAGACGTATATATTTGTAGCCCAAATTATTAAGGTAGCGCCTCCATTTGCCGGCTATGAAACCGTTAATAAAGTTATCTCAAAATACAATAGTTATATAGCAAATAATTGGCCGAATCTTCCTCCTTCCAGCCAAGCCAGAATGACTCTTGTAGACATGCACAACACTTTACAACCTGGAGCAGATTATTTTACGGACGGGATTCATCCAAGCGCAAATGGACATCTAAAAATTGCATGCTCTTGGATTCGGGCGATCAAAGCTCAACCGGCAAATCAACAAAATCCTTGTGACGGCATCACAACCGGAAAAGCGGTAAAACAATTAACCCCTTCCGAAGAAGAAACCAAACAAATGACTCCGCCTAAAGAAACACTAGAGCGAATACTTAAGCGAAAGTTTTGATCAAACTAAGCTCTTCTAATCGCAACTACTCCTGGTCTAGGAATATCTCCCTTCGTTTTTCTAGGCCAGCGACTTGTAGGAACATCATAATCCTTGGTATCTTCTCCCGGATGTTGCACGGATAAGAATAAAAACTCTTCATCAGGAGTAAACCAAGGGCCGGTAAGTTCTGCACCGATCGGAGCGGAAGCAAATTGGAAAGCTTTTCCTGCATCTTCTCCGCTTGTAGGAATAAAGAACATACCGTTGTTCCCGAATTTTTTGAAGATGGATTTTCCGAGTAAACGAGTAGTCATATCGGTTACCATCCAAAGATTTCCCGAAGAATCGAAAGCCAAATTATCAGGAGAAGAGAATCCACTCTTCCCTCCCCCGGCAACAAACACTTCGAATTCGAAACGGACCGATTCTGCATCCGAATTTTCTTCTTTGATACGAACTATCTGTCCGTAAAAATTTCCATGAGAATCGTTATTGGTAAAAGATACAAAAACAGATTTATCTAATGGATGTACTTCCAGATCTTCCGGTCTATCCATTGGGGTTCCACCCGCTGTTTTTGCCGCATCTCTACATGATACCAATATATCCGCTTGGGCCTTAAATTTTGGATTTCCTTCTTTATCTTTTGCATTTTTAAGATTTGGATTTTTTTCCAGATCCAATGGGATCCATACACATTTCTCAAAATTGCCTACGTATAAAGTCCCTTCATCCAAAAGTTCCGAGTTTAATTTCCCTTTTTTAGGATCATAATTTTTTGCAGAGACAAATTTATAAACGCATTGGTCCTTGGAATCATCTCCCATATACACGACTAACTTTCCGGAAGGAGAAATAGTTAACGCAGCGTTCTCATGTGAAAATCTTCCGAGTGCAGTATGTTTTACTGGAGTGGAAGATGGATCAAAAGGATCAACTTCTATGATCCAACCGTATTCCTTAGAGTCTTCCAGTTTGCAATCTTCTACTACCATTTCGTAGTTTTCTTCGCAAGAGAGGACGGTATTCCATAATGTTTGTCCTCCAGAACAGTTTGCAAATGTTCCGTACACTTTTGTTTTACCCGAGATTGTTTCAGAGCCCGCCACTGGGCCTTTGAGTTGGAATTCCGACCTACCATTTATCCTTCTTCCATATTTAGATTCAGGATCTAGTACCCATACCCCTTTAGATTTTCGCAAACCGATCACTGAACCGCCTAATGAGTATAGATATTTTTCGATCTGTTCAGGCGTTCTATTATTTGGGCCTTTTTGGTTATAGTCATAACCGGTTACATAATATTCTAATTCGTTTAAGTATTCGTGATTGGTCCAAAGAAGTGCTGAGTTTGGATCATTAGGGAACTGGAAGAAGCAGTTAAAATCTGCTGCATAACCGAAAGTGTCTCCCTTAGAGTTGATCTTATCTCCATAGACTGCGATCAGATCGTAAGTAAAACCCGCCGCTAAAATTAGATCGTCTTGAGTGTTAGGTTTTAGAGGTTTAAAATTACTTCCCGGAATTTTAGAAGAGAGCTCCTTTTTCGTTTTTGGAGAAGAAGGATGTGAAGAATGAACTTTTTTAGAAGGCTCTTTTGCAGGTTCTGAAAACAGATCCAAGGTACGGGCGGCAGTCAAAGCAAGCATCCCCTTTCCCATATATTTCAAAAAGTCAGATCTAGATACCTTCATATCCTAAGAATATTGCACCTGACTCTCTGGACCATTCGTTTTTTCTTCCTACAAAAAAAGGAAACTTGGTTGTAATAATCCCTATCGAAAAAGATGATAAAGCTTGAGAATGAAAACGAACTCTACCCCATTCTATAAGATCCTATTTATCATGGGTTGGATTTCTCTTGCGTTCTTTCTTCCTCTTTCCTTCGCAGTTTATTGGGAAAACAAAAGTTTAGAATCGATCTACAAAAACTTATCTCTTCCAGGAAACAAAGAGTTCGGGGTCTTAGTCGAGAATACCAAACTCAATAAGTTAGGCAGAACCGTAAATGTGTACACCTACTTGGTGCCCGACGAACAAGGTAAAAAACACGAGGTCACAGAAGAAGTAGACCAAACTACAAATCGAAGAATGAGAGTGGGAGATACGGTTCAGGTCCGCACTTTAGTTTGGAATAGTTTCGGAAAAACGAAGATCCTAGGCAGGATCGTGGGAAACACTGCCCCGCATCCAGGTTTCGGTTTTATGCAGAACTTTTTATTATTCGGGATTTTGTTCTCTTTCGGACTGGTATTAGTCAGTCTTTATTTCAGAACGTTTAAGGCTGAGGTAGAGTAGAATTATAATTACTATCTCTTTTAAAGATCAATTGAACTTGGAACGGAGTTTGGATATATCTGGAAGGGTTCATCTCATAAGAAATAAAACAATAATATTTGTCGTATACGATCACATACATATACTCTTTAAAACGTAGATGTCCCATTTGTTTGCGTATTCCTCGCACCCAAATGGAATCCTCGAAAACCCTTTCATAACGAACTGAGCTCGAATTCACTTTTTTTAATTCTTCCGGACTCATTCTTTCCGGATCGACTTTTCTTAATTCGAATTTAAAAGAACGGATCAGATTATATTCTAGCTTCTCTTTTTCAATGATATCCGTATTCGGAAGAGTTTTGAAATAATATTCGTAATACTCTTTGTCCAAGGACTTTAAATCGCTATGGACCTCTCCTTCTTCGACAGGTTTCCCTTTCCCCGCCTCTTGTGAATGCAGGTCGCCAAAAGACGATAAAACAGAAATGATCAAAATTAGGAAAATCGGTGTCCGCATACCGGTACCATTAAAGATATCGGTACGATCTTCGATTTCCCCCCTTTTTTTTCGGAATTAATCCGAGGAAAGATCTTCCAATAGATCCCTTTGACGGCGGATCAAATCGCTCAATTCATCCTCTCCGATCAGCTTGGCGCCTAACAAGGCCAGATCGTACACGGAACGAGCTAATTTCTCCGCTTTCTCCGGATGTATACCTTTAGAAAGACCAAGGATGTTTTTAATAAGTTTAGATTTACGGTTCAAGAGAAGAGTATGATTCTTCAGGATATCACCCGGTTTTTGTCCGTACATCTGGCCCATCTCTGCTAAACGTCTCAGATGTTCCGGCAATAGAATTACGGAAGGAATATCCTCTGACTTCAATGCTTCGGTTTTAATTTCCACACCTTCTCTTACGATTGCCTTAGTGAAAATTTCCTTAAGCCTATCTTCAGTAGTTTTATTATCTTGGTCCGCAAGATCAGGGCTTGCGTCCTTATCCAAAACTTGATCTGCAAGTTCAGAATCCACTCTTTGAAATTTCAAATCCGGATTTTTGCCTTCTATAAACTGTAAGAAATGATTGTCTATCCGGGAATCCACAAGCAAGGCTTCCAGTCCTTGGGATTTGAGAAGGTCCATATATACGGAAGAAAGTTCAGCTTCTCCTGCATAATATACTTTGCCTGAATTTTTATCCTTATTTCTTTCTACATATTCTTCCAGTTTCGTCAAATCACCGTTAGATGATCGGAAAAAAATGAGATCTTTCGCTGACTCGTAAAATTTCTCATCAGTCATCATTCCATATTTAACGAATAATGAGATCTCGTCCCAGTTCTTGCGGAATTCGTCCGGATTTTTGGTCCATTCTTCCTGCAATTTGTCGGAAACTTTTTTTACTATATGAGAAGAGATCTTTTTTACCAAAGGATCATTTTGAAGATAAGATCTAGAAACATTCAGAGGAAGATCAGGAATATCCAAAGTTCCTTGCAGAACAGTCAAAAATTGAGGAACTAATTCCTTTGCTTCGTCAGAGACAAACACATGATTACAATAGAGTTTGATCCCCATTCGGTTAGCATCTAACTCGTGTTTCAGTCTTGGGAAATATAGGATCCCCTGTAGCCTAAAAGGATAATCCACATTTAAGTGAACGTGAAATAAAGGTTCTCCAGCAAAAGGAAATAGATACTGATAGAACTCATCATACTGTTCTTTTTTAACGGAAGAAGGTTGTTCGCTCCATAATGGAGTTTGTTTATTCGCCTTCTCCTCCTTTACGTAAATTGGAACAGGAAGAAAATCGCAGTATTTACGGACTAACTCTTTCAGTTTCCATTGGTCCAAATACTCTCCGGAATCTCCATCCAGATACAAACTGATCTTGGTCCCTCTCTCGGATCTATCGCCCGATCTTAAAGAAAACTCAGTGCCCGACTCACTTTCCCAAACAACAGGAGTACTCCCCTTTTTATAAGACTTGGTTTCTATTTTTACCTTAGAAGAAACCATAAAGCTGGAATAAAATCCTAAACCGAAATGTCCGATAATCTCCGGCTTATCTCCTTCCGATTGGTATTTTTTTACGAATTCTTCTGCGCCGGAAAATGCTATCTGGTTAATATAACGATTCACTTCTTCATCGGTCATCCCGATCCCGTTATCTTGGACGGTTAAGACCCTGGTTTCTTGGTCGAAGTCCAGATCGATCCTATAATCGGTCCCTCCCTCGAATTCCTCATTCAAGGAGATTTTTCTGAGTTTAGCGATTGCGTCGCATGCGTTGGAAACCAACTCTCTTAAGAATATATCTTTTTCAGAATATAACCATTTTTTAATAATAGGGAAAATATTCTCCGTTTCTACCGAGATCCTGCCTTTTACTTCTTCGCTCATTCGAATCCCTCCTCTTTTAATTTATCAGACAACCAATTTGAGATCCTAATCAGAGTCGCTCTGGAAGAAGGTCCCAGACTTTTATAGGTTTCGGTCAATGGAGCCGTGTCGGACTTCCAACCGGCGAGAAGACTTGCTTCTTCCTCAGGCAGTCCCTTGGTCATCACAGAATGTTTCAAAACAAAACCTCTTTTGGAACCTATCCAGAGGTCAAGTCGTTTCAATATTGCCTCAGCTTGATACTTCTTACGCAGAGTTAAAACTGCAAATGTACCTGCTCCTATAAATATAAACGAAATGAGAATGGCACCTAATAGAAAAGATCCACCCTTACTTCCAGTATCTTCAGTTACAATTTCCTGCTTCGGCCGAAGAGGCCCAACCTCTAAACCGGGAAAACGCAGAGAGGCGGATTCGTATCTTCCTGAACCGGGATTGAAAAAAGTAAATTTTAGATCCTCCGGTTTCCAGGTTCCTTCTTTTTTAGGAAGTACAGAATAATGATAAGAATGATTTAGATAAAATCCGAACTCTCCTGGACCTAACTCCCTAAAATCTCTTTGCTGCCTAGTCTGCAAAAAAGTAATCTCCGGGTAACAAGAAGGATCGCATACACTTAATAAAGGATCTTTAATAGAAGAAAGATTTCCATTCCCAGAAATGGTTAGTTTGAACTGAAATGGTTCCCCTAAAAAAGCAGCCTTAGGATATTCTTCTAAACCTATTTTAAAATTACCGACTGCACCTTTAAATTCGGACGGAGAAGGAGAAGGAAGATCCCTTACGAAAATTTTACTCGGGATCGTCTTAATACTTCTCATATGGAAGAATGACTGCTGTCTCCCCTCCAAATGAAATACGGTGGAACCTAAGGAATATTCTCCCTTTTTCAAGGGTGTTAGAATGAAAGTTTCCTTATTATAAACTGCGGTTTCAAATTCTAATCCTTCATAAATCACTTGTTCGGGAATTAGAAGATTAATCCCGGAAAGAGCCTCACTTCTAAAATAAGGGAATTCAATGGAGCTAGAAAAATCACGATCTATATAAGGACGTATCGCATTTCTATAATATAGGGTAAAAAACCCTAAGATAGGCTCTCCTACCCAAACTTGGTCCTTGTTTGTTTTGAATAATACCTTTAAGTCCCCGTCTTCGGGACCTTCCGTTTCTTCGCTGAAAAAATAACGATTCGAAAAAAATCCGGAAGACTTATTCGTCGTGGTACTTCTGGGAGAAATTTCCAGAGCCATCATTCCAGAAACTACCTTTTGGCCATCTACTTCTATTTCTATTTCGGGAACAGAAAAACGCCCAGGTGCTGAGACTGTTAGTCTGTACTTGATTAGCTTTTTGCGATATACTTTGAAGTTTACTATGGTAGTATTCTCTTCCGTTCCCCAATAGACCGCTTTGATCCCTTGGCCGGCCCATTCTTTTTCTATTAAACGGACCTGAGCACCACCTTCCGTTTCTAAAATGATAAAGACCGCGTCCCCCAGATCTGCTCTGGTTTGACTAAGATAAAATTTGGAACCTTGTGCGAATAAAGGAAAAGTCCCAAATAATAAAAGAAGAAGAAAACGTTTCACCAGAACACCTCTTTGTTCCTAGAGCCCGGGCTTCTTCTTTTCACCGAATCTAGATCCATAGACTCCATGATCCGATCTAATTCGTCTTCCATCTTGGATTTGTTTTTATCTTTCTGATCCTTTCCTGTACCGGATTTCGACTGTTTCTCCGCCTTCTCTTTTCCTTTGGGACCTTGTTTAGATGCGGAAGATTTATCCTCCTTCTCTTCCGACATACTTTCCTTGTTTTCGGAACCTTCTTTACCTTCAGGAGGAGGAAGTTTACGTAGCCATTCTAAATTCTTTTTAGCAGATTCTAAATTAGGATTTTCTTTTAAAGAACGAAGATAATGTTCTGCCGCTTTTTTACGATCTCCCAGTTTTAAATAAGAATTTCCTAAATTAAAATGAGATTGAGCTCTTAACCCTGCGTCTTTCGAGTCTGCGGACTTTTCGAAATGACGGATCGCCTTATCTAAGTTTCCTGATTTGTATTCACAATCACCACGATTGAATTCTAATCTAGGATCTTCCGGGAAATAAGGATCTGCTTCCTTATATCTTTCCAAGGAATTTTTATAGTCGCCTTGCTCGTAGGAGTTCCTACCTTCCTTGATCCGATTTCCTCCAGGATCCAATTCGAAAGAATAAACATCTCTTCCCCAAAGCGAGAATAGTACTAATAGAACAGGAGCGACCTTCTTGGAGATTCTCACTAAAAATTTTCCCCAGAATTCTATTACGAAAAAATCAAACAATAATAGTAGAAGTGCAGGTATTAAAAACTTTTTAGCGCCTTCTGCCCTTCGTCCATTACGAATTCTTTGTCCTGTGTTTTTTTCCATGGAGCCGATCCATGATTTTATATCGCCTATCTCAGGACTTTCGGAATCCAAAGATAAAAATCTACCTTCGTTTGCAGATGCCAGTTCTTTTAAAAATCCTGGATTAGATTTGGAGACGATCACACCTGGAGAATTTTCATAAGGAGCTAAAGATCCGTCTTTGGTTAAAAATCCATAAACTCTTGATCCATCTTCTGAATATCCGATAGGCCCTCCTGTTGGAGTTCCTACCGACCAGACCCAAACCTCTGCAGGAAATTTTACAATACCTGGAGAATCCATATCTTCTCCATCAGAGATCAAAACTAAAATACGATTTCGTAATACCTGATTTGAATTCAAAACTTCTTCCGCTTTTTTAAATGCGGACTTCAAATCCGTTCCTCTATCACCCACTATATCCACATCCAGACCTCTCACATACTCCGAAAATGCGCGAGTATCCGAAGTCATGGGGCAATACACGAATGGAGAAGCAGCAAAAACGATCATACCAAATCTATTCCCATTCAACTGAGGAAGAAGTCTCAAAATTGTTTCTTTAGCTCTAGTGATCCGAGAAGGACGTGTATCCACGGATTGCATAGAAAGACTTACATCCACCAAGAACAGAAAGTCTACACCCCTGGAGACTTCCTCCTCCTTAGACTTAGTGGATTCAGTTCTTTGGTAAGCAAAATAAGAAAGATAGAATACGGAAGCGAGTAATAAGATCCTTCCGAGTACTATATAAAAAGGAGGAACCTTGGATTCTCTAAGCAGGCCAGGATAAGATTTTTTCCAACGACTCCAATAAAAATAAAACACAAGCTTAAATAAAGTATAAGCGAAGAAGATCAGGCCAAGTGAGATCCAAAAAGATTCTAAAAAAGTTTCGCTCATAAGTAGTACCGAAACACCCAAGATCGGACAAGAAGATCAAAGCCTAATAACGCCAATGCGTAAGTCAGAAAAATTAAAGACTCCGATTCTCTCACTTCTTCCGGAGGTAGGATCAAAAGATCTTTTTCTAAAGAGTCAATGGAAGCTAAAACTTCTCTCAACTCGCTGATATCTTCCGCCCTATAAAATACTCCTCCAGTTCTTTTGGAAAGTATATCCAAAATTTCGAAATTTACTTCGTAAGATTGATCTTCCTTTCCTATACCTATGGAGTAAATTTTAACCCCTACACCTTTTGCAATTTCAGTCGCTGTCACTGGATCTATACGACCAGTATTTGAAGCACCATCCGTTATGAGGACGATCACCTTAGATTTTGCAGGAGACCTACGCAATCTATAACAGGAAAGAATAAGTGCATCACCGATAGCGGTTCCTTGCTCCGGAACTGTTTCTTCTTCGGCTTGGCTTAATATTTCCTCTAATACTTCTCTGTCGCTTGTCAAAGGGGATTGTAAATAGGCACCTCCCGCAAATACCACCAAGCCCAAACGATCATTTTCCCTTTTTCTAATAAACTCTTTGAGTAATTTTTTTGAAACTCCCAAACGAGTCTCAGGCAAGAAGTCCCTACTCTTCGACATGGAACCGGAAACATCCAATGCCAAAATAATATCCACTCCCTTTGTTTCGTCAGGGAGAAATCTATATCTTTTCCCGGGGCCTGCAACTGAGATCACAAACAATGTTAATACAATCGGGCGAATTAACGGTGCTATCGAAGACAAAAGTCGTTTTAAGTAGAATGTCCCAGATTGGACCTTCCCCGGGATCCGAAGTTCTATTCCTAAGGCCGGTTCGTTTTTCCAATACGAATAAAATGTCCAAACCCAGATCGGAATAATTAGAAAAAGATAATATGGAGACTCCCATTCCGTCATTTGGAAAGTGCCTCCTTCCAATAATCCCAGGCTTTTAATGCTTCCGCAGAAGTAATTTCCACTTCTTCTTCCGAATATTGTGCTTTACGGAAGGTATTCTCCCAACTTCGAACTTCCTCTTCTTCCAATCCGAATGAATCGTAAATACGTTGGAATAATTCTGCCTCAGTCAGATGTGCAAATGGTGCGTTCATCTTTTTAGACATATTCTCCCGAATATATCCGGATAGTACTCTATAAAAGATCCGAGCAAATACGGGGGGAGAATTTATGATCTCATCCAATTTACTTTCGTATATTAGAATTTTCTGAACCCAAGGATCTGCTTCTACAAGCGCGTCCATCGTTCTTTTGGATGCAGTTTGATTTAGATACCAAGCATAGAAGATCCCTAAACCTAAAGCAGCCAAACCTGCAAGGATCGCAGCCAACTTCCAACCATACTTTCCTGAAAACTCTAAAGGTGGCAAGATCTCCTCAGGAGATTTATCCTTCTCCCCTAAAGAAGAACGAACAGTCAGAACAGCTCCGGAATGATATTCTTTTCCGTCCTTATCCTTCCAAACAATAGGAAGAGAGAATTTTCCAGAAGTATAATAGGCGACGTTTAACTTGATCTTTGTATCTGAAATTTCGGAAGAGATCACTTCGAATAAAGGAAGATCTGGGGACTCTGGATCGGGAACCATTCCCTTGGATGGTATCTCGGGATCCTGGATTTCTCCTTGTTGGAATTCCAACACGTACCCCGCCTGATCTCCGATCCCTACTTCCTTAGGTTCCCAATCTTCTTTCCAAGCAAAAGTCGGGGCCGCAAAGAATATTAGGAATGAATAGAATATATAGTAGAAAAATTGAATACGATCTAAAGGCCTTAGACGGCTACTTCCCGCCTTCATGACATTCTTCTCCAATATTCAAGAAGTTTGTTGGGATCCGTATCTTTGCCTTCCAGCTCTAAACACCTGGACTTAAATAAAAATTCCAGATTCTTTTTGATACTCCCTCCTACTGGAGAAGGGACAGCACCCGTTTCAGGATCTTTTAATAAGAAAAATTGGAAAAAACCTCTGGGGGCGCTCTCTTCCAAACGATCCTTAAATCGAATCGCGTGCAGAGTATGGAATCTTCTAAGCCCAGTGAGTTTTTTTAAAGAAGGAAGGCCGTGAAAATCGGAAAGTATATAAGAATCAGTGTATCTTCTGATCCTATTTTTCAAAAGTACAAATGGAAGTTTAGGATCTGTTTTTAATTTTCGATGCGGATATGATCGGACCTTTTCCAGAGAAGAAAGTGCTTCTTCTGTATTTCTGATATAACCTGTTTCCCATTCTAATCGATCCGAATAGAGTAGTATCTTGGCAAGATTCCCTTTTCGTACATAAAGTAAAACTAATAGAGCTAAAACCTGGAAAGCATTCTCCGCCTTGGTCCATTCTGAACTGCTCCAATCCATGGACTCGGAAACATCTAAGAAAAAAACTCCCAGCCTTTCTTTCTCTTCGTAGAATTCTCTTACATGCAATTCTCCGAATCTAGAAGTAACATTCCAATCGATAAGTCTTGTATCGTCACCGATTGCATAGGGGCGAACATCCTTAAAATCTACTCCCCTACCCTTTCTGGAACTTGTAGCTGTACCTTGCCTATTCCGAAGAGAAAATCCTCTCTCCTTAAAATCCAAAAGTTGGACCAGGTTTTGGTATTCTTTGCGGAACATTTTATTCGATTAGATCAAAGCACCTGAGTCGCGTCTGAAACGATCCTGACAACGGACTCGATCCCTACATCTTCAGAGATTGCTTCGAAAGTAAGTAAAATTCTATGGCGAAGAATTTCAGGAAGAACAGCTTTCACATCTTCCGGAGCCACATAGTCTCTTCCTTCCCATAAAGCCTTCGCTTTGGATGCCTTTAACAAACTTAAACTTGCTCTAGGAGAAGCCCCATGTTTTACATAAGGAAGAAGATCCGGAACGGTCTTTTCTTCCGGACGAGTATTTCTTACCAAACGAACAATATAACTCTTCAATTTAGGTTCCACATGAACTCTATCAACGAGAGAAGAGATTTTCAGAACGTCCTTAGCAGTTGCAGTTTTTTTAATACGTTTTGGACCGGCAGCAAGTTTGCCGTGTTGTTCAAGGATCGCTAGTTCCTCATCCATATCAGGATAATCCACAAGAACCTTCATAAAAAAACGGTCCATCTGTGCTTCCGGCAATGGATAAGTCCCGTCTTGGTCGATCGGATTTTCCGTAGCTAGTACCAGGAAAGGTCTCTCTAAGGGGAAAGTATTTTCTCCGATAGTGACCGTTCTTTCTTCCATACATTCCAAAAGAGCTGATTGTACTTTTGCAGGCGCCCTATTGATCTCGTCAGCGAGTAAAACTCCAGTAAAGACGGGGCCCTTACGTGTAGTGAATTCTCCATTTTTAGGATTGAATACTACTGTTCCGATCAAGTCCGCAGGAAGAAGGTCAGGTGTGAACTGCACTCTTTTAAAATCCAGATCTAATGCGGAAGATAATGATTTTGCCAGAAGTGTTTTTGCAAGTCCAGGCATCCCTTCTAACAAGACATGACCCTGGCAGGCTAAAGAGATGAGCAAATTTTTAACTACTGCTTCTTGGCCGGTGATCTCTCCAGACAATTCCTGACGGATCCGATCTAATGTATCTTTTGCAAAATGGATATCAGATTCAGATAAAGGAATATTCTCACGATCTTTTGCGATGGATTCCATATTATTTCCTATTAACGTTCCGCAAGCCAACGGCCAGAACTGTTCGTGCCTTGGTATGCGCCTTGGATTTTTTTACCGTCCAAGTCCCCGGTATAAGTTTGGGTGAAAGGAACATTACTGCCTATCTCAGAACATCTTGCCCCTGCACAAGATCTCACAAACCTAATCGATTTACCTGTTACTTTTATACCTGTAAGGATCTCGTTCGATCCTTTTCCCCAATTCGTAAAACGTAAAGTAGCACCTATTCCTCCCGTTTTGCGAGGAAAGATACTCAATACACCTTTATGGGTCCCGATCTGTATTTTATAAGTACCTACAAATGATTTTTCCGAATCGCTCAAAGGAACCAGGTTCGGGCTTAAACTTTGAGGGTCTTCCAAAAATTCTATTTTTTCCACTGTCTCCAGTGGGATAGAGAAATCAGGGTCTTGTAATATTACATTTTTAGAATTTAATGAAACCAGAGTTCCTTCTGTAAAGGAACCGCTATAGGTTACCTTTGCCTGCCGATTTACGGAACTACATCCTCGGACAAAATATCCAAGCAGGAAGAATAATGGAGCAGCGACCAGTATCCCGAGGCTGATTTTTTTGAGATCATTATTTGTGATAATTTTTTCCAAGGCAAGGATTCCCTTTTGCGATTCTTGAGTCCATGTTGGAATTCCTACACAGATCAGAGAAGAATTTTACAGATTGAGAAAAGCCTTTCTAAATATTATAAGCCCGGAGAAATACCCTCCGAGCTTTTTATACTTAAGAAACCGAGTTACTTAAGGCTTAAGATCACTTACAGCCTTGTAGTTCTCCCATTTTAGGATTTTCTCTACCGTTCACGTAATATTTTTTACCCTGAGGTGTCGTCCAACAATCGTTTTTTTGGTTTGTCCCAGGCATAATCGGCCCTTGCCCGATCTTTGCTCCGGACTCATCATACTCGACCGCAGTACCGTTTGCAGAGATTTCAAAGGACTTCTTTCCGTTTTTATAATATGCAAACGGGAAATCAGGCTTATATTTTGCCTTCAACTCGTCCGTCTTTTCATCCATAAGTAGAAGGTCAAAAAGGAGTTTTCCTTTCCCTACAATTGTTCCGTCCTTATCGTATACTTCTGCGGAACTCATCATCATTTCGTTCATCATAGTTCCTTTATACGCAGGATTTCCGGTACTCCAATAAAAGGTCCAATCTCCCTTACGAGTATGATCTCTTTGCCCTTCCGCAAAAACCTTTCCGTTTTTGTAATATTCTTTCCATGCACCTATCCTAAGGGATTTTCTGTCGGCACCCGCACCCTTAGGAGCATAATTACCTTCGGATTGAGGGGTTCCGTTGTCGTAATAGTTTTTCCAATAACCAGTTTTTAGATCATCCGAATTGTTTCCTTCGGAAGAGACAGTGTTCCCGTCTTTATGATAATTCGTTTCTTTGCCGCTTTTTTTACCGTCTTTGAATTCGATTACGGATTTTTTAGCTCCGTCTTCATTATAAAAGTCTTTCCAGGTCCCTACTTTTTTATCGTCTGCGTAAGTACCTTCGTCGCTTAAGATCCCTTTGTCTGTTTTAGACCAGTATGGTCCGTTCTTCTTGTCGGCCTTATAGATTGTGCTTTCAAGTTGGGTCCCGTCTTTCGCGAGTTTTTTATCTTCACCTTCTTTTACACCGGCAACATAAGGAGTCTCTCTTAAAGTTTCTCCCGTTTCGTATAATGTTTTCCAGATACCTTCTCTTTTATCGTCTTTATAATCACCTACGCGAACCAAAACGGAGAATTTATTTTTTTGAAGATCTTCCTTCTCCACATATTCTTTCCAGGAGCCGTTACGTTTTAGTTTCTTGATCTGATCAGGAGTTAATGCGCCGGCTTGGTCCGGAGTACAAGGTTTTCCGGAGCAGTCCAAATTAACCGGACCTTCTCCCTTTAGATTGAATGTTTCTTTGAACTTTTCTATTCTGATATTCGGCTCTAAAATTTGGAACTCTACATTTTTGCCCTTGTTCTCAACGACACTCGCAGAAGAACAACCGATCAAAAGAGAAATTGAAACCGCTGTGGATATAATTTTTTTCATGGGTTCGCCTTTTGGGGAAAATCTAACGAAGCAAAACTAAGGCAGACAATCCCTCTCGTCAACCTCCTTTCCCCGACGACCGGGCTTAATAGGCCTTACAATTTCCTGTAAGTTGGATAAAAATAGAACACATGGAACAAGAGGGCGACTTCTCGCTTCGCGAGAAACGCGCTTTCCGCTACGATCACTGTCGCTATTATTATTTTGATATTTCCCGTTTATTCTTAAGGCTTCTTTGTTATTTTTCTCATGCCAAGGCGCCAAGAAAAGAAGTTACTTATTGAAATCCTAAAAATCTCTTCTAAACTTTGCGGCTTCGCGTGCAAATCGGAGCTTTTACTCTCCCGGGTATCTCATTCGTAAAAAGCGTAAGAATGGACGGTAACAGTCCACTGCCATATGGCCACTATCCGCGAAAGTATTACACTCGTAGTCGGTTGCCTCTGCCATATCTATGATGGGAACTCCGAACTTTTGGTTGATGGGGCGAATCCGTTCCCACCAAGGAGCCGGTATATTCAATTCTTTTAGAAGATTTTCTAAAGGAAGAGAAACTTCAGGACGGACAACGATGGTAGGAACTCCCTCTGCCTTCACCCTATCCAGGATCTTTTCATAAAAAGAAAACTGCATTTCAGACGGGGAATATTTAGGATAGATCCAACCAATCGTGCGGATAGAACTTGCTTCTAGTTTGCCGTAGTCCTTCTCCATAAAACCGCCGGCTGGAGAGATCGCATTCCCCTTGTCTTTATGTAGAGAATTAATCGTCAGCATTTTGATTAGATCCGCTTTCTCGAATTTTTTATTGGTAAGGTGAGAGTAAACATTGGCGAGATAAGGTTTGTTCTTACTCACTCCGAAGAAATAATTCCCCAGATAATAGTTTACATTTTCCTTACCCAAATCCCAGGCATTAGAAAGAACGAATCTAAGATCAAAACTATTTGCTAAATTCGATTTTTTGAATGTTGTGCTGTTTGCATTGAACTGGAAAGGATCCGCCTCTAAAACCAGGAAGTCAGGTTTAACACCTGCTTCAAATAATCTTTCCAAAAAATAAAGGTAATATGCCGGAGTAGTTACCGCTGAAGAAAGATTATACACTTCCCAATCAGGGTAGAAGTCCAGGATCTCTTCGTTTTTAAAATATAACATCCTGGAAGAGCCCATGAGAAGTACCAATTTTTTGTTGGACTTCTTCTCCGCATTCTTACCGAACTTGGAGATCATCTCTTTCAGAAGATCCTGCTTAACTTCGTAATAGATATAGGTTAATTCTACTTTTACGTAGTCTCTGACCTTATCCAAAAAGAAAATTTTATCTAGAGCGAATATGAATACAAAAAGAAGTACAGGATAGAAGAGAAAAGGATGGGTGAAAAAATTAATTTTTTCTTTTGATTGGAGTTCGTTCTCGGACACGAACTCAAGACTCCCCGGTTGACCGGGGATGTCAATAGATTATATCAAGCAGTTGCGAGAGTTTCTGTGGCTCTGCGACGTTTTTGAAGATCTGCCAACCATTCTTCGGTTGTTTTGCAGTACCCTACCAAACGTTTTACATGTATACGACGCTCAGGATCTAAGATCTCTCTAGC